>JANLFJ010000052.1 GCA_024655825.1 Peptococcaceae bacterium
ATATTTTTTGATTATGCTTTGGTGTTATTTTCCATCAACTGCATAACTCCTGTTTTATTTTATATTATTTTTTTACTTATGCCATTATTTCATAATGAGGTTATAATTTATTATTGTCTGTATATTTATAATGCACAATGGCTATCTTGTTAGTACTATGTTTCAATCCACGCGCCCGCATGAGGCGCGACTGTCAGATGCTCCCTCTATCATCCTATCACGCCGCGCCGTTTCGATCCACGCGCCCGCATGGGGCGCGACAAAACAGTATGCTTACGACGATCATATTGACATCACGTTTCGATCCACGCGCCCGCATGGGGCGCGACGTTGATGTTGACGATGCCGTAAAAGTGAAAGTTGTTTCGATCCACGCGCCCGCATGGGGCGCGACTTTGCAAATTCAGAACTTGTCCCGTACCCGTCGCTAGTTTCGATCCACGCGCCCGCATGGGGCGCGACTATAAGAACAGGAAGGAGTGAAATAAATGAGCGCTGTTTCGATCCACGCGCCCGCATGGGGCGCGACAGGCTGGTGAGGGGCTACAGTTGGGACAGGGGACGTTTCGATCCACGCGCCCGCATGGGGCGCGACATCCGCTCTGAATATTCCTTGACGGTTTGCAAAAGTTTCGATCCACGCGCCCGCATGGGGCGCGACGTCATGGCCTTTTGGTAATCGGCCGCCGCCTTTTCTGTTTCGATCCACGCGCCCGCATGGGGCGCGACAGGAGTGATGCGGAAGGTTGCTGTGCCAGATATAGTTTCGATCCACGCGCCCGCATGGGGCGCGACTCCTACGGGATACTTTGTGTGCCACGTTGTCGTTGTTTCGATCCACGCGCCCGCATGGGGCGCGACTGACGCTCCTCAGGATCAATGACGGTCAGAATATTGTTTCGATCCACGCGCCCGCATGGGGCGCGACTCTTCCAGGACTTCATCGTCTTCCAGCCCTATGATGTTTCGATCCACGCGCCCGCATGGGGCGCGACCCTTTTATTGTTTAGGGTTCAGGGCGGCCAAAAAATGTTTCGATCCACGCGCCCGCATGGGGCGCGACATGTAAACTGTGAGAATCCGATTAAACCTAGAGAAGTTTCGATCCACGCGCCCGCATGGGGCGCGACCAGTTGGCAGGGGTGAAATGATGAAGATACCTGAGTTTCGATCCACGCGCCCGCATGGGGCGCGACACTTGCAACTCGTCCATTTACCGTTTCTGCCTGTAAGTTTCGATCCACGCGCCCGCATGGGGCGCGACCTACCGTGCACCTATTGCGCTGGGAGGGACATAGTTTCGATCCACGCGCCCGCATGGGGCGCGACACTGGGCCGGGCTCATGGATACATGGTGGAGTGGTTTCGATCCACGCGCCCGCATGGGGCGCGACTCGCTTTTGCTGCGGCAAGGAGTTGCTCCAGATCGGGTTTCGATCCACGCGCCCGCATGGGGCGCGACTACCCGTTCCGACCGTGAGTGCCGCGCGGGTAGCCGTTTCGATCCACGCGCCCGCATGGGGCGCGACTCAAGACACGCCAACAAATGCGTGTGCATAAATGGTTTCGATCCACGCGCCCGCATGGGGCGCGACGGTTGTTGCGGCTATTGCGAAAGCTGGAAGGGGGTTTCGATCCACGCGCCCGCATGGGGCGCGACCTCATAGGTGTAGTAACTACACAAAACCAGCATAAGTTTCGATCCACGCGCCCGCATGGGGCGCGACCCCACTGGGCGTTTTCGTCGTCCAGCCTGAGGCTGGTTTCGATCCACGCGCCCGCATGGGGCGCGACCATATATTTTGCATTGCTCCCCTGACGAAGAAGGGTTTCGATCCACGCGCCCGCATGGGGCGCGACAAGGATAGTCTCGATCTCCGCCGCGCTATCGTTGGTTTCGATCCACGCGCCCGCATGGGGCGCGACGGCGGTGAGCCCAATACCTTTAAGATTACCGCAAGTTTCGATCCACGCGCCCGCATGGGGCGCGACTATTTCTACGTGCGGCGCCCAGACAGGCACGTCGAGTTTCGATCCACGCGCCCGCATGGGGCGCGACCAAATTCCTGCGCTCTTTCCACTCTAGGCCAGCGGTTTCGATCCACGCGCCCGCATGGGGCGCGACTGACACACGAAATTGGGAGATGGAGGGATTACCATGTTTCGATCCACGCGCCCGCATGGGGCGCGACGGCGAATCCAAAAGAAGGGCATAGCGAGGTCCTGTTTCGATCCACGCGCCCGCATGGGGCGCGACCAATTGATTGCGGCGCTGGTATCGGATTTTCCATGTTTCGATCCACGCGCCCGCATGGGGCGCGACCCCAGATAAAGCTGCCTTCCGATTTGTCCAGATCAGTTTCGATCCACGCGCCCGCATGGGGCGCGACCGTTCGTCCGTATATTGAACATATGGGAGAGCGTGTTTCGATCCACGCGCCCGCATGGGGCGCGACTAAATTGACAGTGGAATATCGTCATGGAAAAAAAGTTTCGATCCACGCGCCCGCATGGGGCGCGACGACGAATCAGTTGTCAAGGTCTACAACCTTTAGTGTTTCGATCCACGCGCCCGCATGGGGCGCGACATCGTGAGCGAATTAAGTCTCCTGGTACAGTAGAAGTTTCGATCCACGCGCCCGCATGGGGCGCGACATCCCTTTAGGAAAAAACGAAAGGCAGAAAAAAAGTTTCGATCCACGCGCCCGCATGGGGCGCGACAGGTCTGGGCTTCAAAATGGCATTATGATGATTTGGTTTCGATCCACGCGCCCGCATGGGGCGCGACTATACTTAACTTGATTTATACTACACATAAGCAGAGTTTCGATCCACGCGCCCGCATGGGGCGCGACGAGCCAGGCGGGAGGTTAGAAGGTTAATAAACGCGTTTCGATCCACGCGCCCGCATGGGGCGCGACATCCCTCCATCTCCCAATTTCGTGTGTCAGCGCGGGTTTCGATCCACGCGCCCGCATGGGGCGCGACAATAAAGGCGAAAAAGATAGCCCTTCGTATCCGTGTTTCGATCCACGCGCCCGCATGGGGCGCGACCCGGAGGCAGAAATACAAAGGCGGCAGAAGATACTGGTTTCGATCCACGCGCCCGCATGGGGCGCGACCTGAAAACACATTTCCACGAACACCAATAGGAGTAGTGGTTTCGATCCACGCGCCCGCATGGGGCGCGACGCTAACAACTCAATTCTTGCCTTATCGACATCAGGTTTCGATCCACGCGCCCGCATGGGGCGCGACACCTAAAAAATATGAGATAAAACTGACCACTACTCGTTTCGATCCACGCGCCCGCATGGGGCGCGACCGGATGCTCAATAGCAATGAAACGAATATTTCCGTTTCGATCCACGCGCCCGCATGGGGCGCGACTGTATTGCCTTTTAAGCTAGGCATATCAATATTTTATTAACAGTTTCTCGCGAAACCATGTTTCTTTTCTAAAAAATTTCACTGTAGTTAATATAATCTTTCCTGTAATTAATACTGCTGTTGCATCGCGACTCAGTAATGAAAGACATGTATACTTTTGGTTCGCGAACCTAAACATTTAAAAAACCTTCAGGATCGTACGAAATCTTAGCTCCTATGTGTTCAACTCTTCTTTTCCAGTTTGCTCCTAAAAAATAGAACCTTAAACTATCTAATTCTTTATCAATTATGTTTTCTAGCTGGTTTTTTAATACAACAAATTGTGCCGGTTCAACAAGGCATTCAAAAACTGAATTCTGTACCCGCTGACCATAATTTTCACATTGTTTAGCCACATTCCTTAATCTTTTACGACCAGCAGCCGTTACAGTATTAACATCATAAGTAATAAGCACCATCATATAAATTCCTCCCTTATCTCCATCTGAAAGGAGGATACCCGTCTAAATCTCCTCTAAAATATCTTGCCAACAACATAGCTTGTACATGGGGAACGAGACCTAATGAAATTTTTTCATCCAAAAATGCATGGGTGATTTCATCCCGTTTCCTTATCTGGTATGCATTAAGTACTTCCTTTCTTGTGGCATCATCCATAACAACGGCCCCAGTTTCTCTTTTTATAAAACCCTTGCCTTTAACCTGACGGCGGTTTACAAGTGTCAATGCAAGTCTATCGGCAAGTATAGGTCTAAGTTCTTCCATCAGATCGAGTGCTAAACCTGGACGACCTGGTCTATCCCGGTGTAGAAATCCCACTGCAGGATCTAACCCAACTCCTTCCAAAGCAGAGGCAACATCATGAGTTAAAAGCGTATAAAGAAAAGAGAGGAGCGCATTCATATTGTCAAGAGGGGGTCTCCTGGTTCGTTCTTTAAAGTAAAACTCATCTTTTTGCCCGGTGATCAAATAATCAAATGCTTCAAAATATATTCTAGCGGCTTCTCCCTCTTTACCTCGCACCCAATCAATGGAATATATATGCTTCATATCTTCCATTATACGAGCTAGCTTTTTTATTGCTCCTTCAATCACTTCAACGCCGGCACATCCTGGATAATCCCTAAGAGCGCGCATCAATACAATCCGGGAATTGGCAATTTTCCCAACAACTATCGATCGAGCCAACTCACCTGTCGTTTGCTGGTCATCGGCCTTCCGATATTGTGCCCTGCGAAGGAGAACATTTCCTGAAACCGGTCCTTCTACACGTGCCATAAAACGTCCGTTTTCTGTAAAAAATGCTAAAGATACGTTTCGTTCACCGCATAACCCCATTATAAACGGACTGCAAGAAACTTGCCCAAAACATACAATACTGCCCAAGTTGTGAATCGGTATTCTGAGTTTTGTCTCATTTTCTACTTTTACATGTACTGTATCACCTTCTTTCGATAAATAAGCACCCTGTGAAGTAACATATAATGTATTTAATAATCGTTTCATAACACAACGTCCTCTCCGCCGCTCACTTCTTTGATGATTTGCAGTATATAAGCCTTAGCGCTTTTCCCGGAGCCAGCCGTTTTAGGGAGACATAGCTTTAACAGCGAACAGCTTAAACATTTTTTTTCAAACTGTGCTTCCGGTGTTTTTTGTTCAATCGTCATTCGGTGTAAATCAACTGCAGCTTCTTCGGTTCTTTCGCGTAAGCGTTTGGTAAAATCAATTGCGCTGCGGCGTCTGGGCTTGCCGTAAAACAAGGCACCGCGAGGGATTGATACAGCCAACATTTCTTCTAAACACATCGCCTGAGCACATAGCTGTATCTCATCACAAATGTCAGTTTTAGGTTTACCGTGCTTGTACTCTACTGGCATTGGTCTCCATAAACCTTCTTGACCCTTAATAGAGACCCCTTCCAGGGTTTCTTTATTACTTATCCTAATAAATTCAACTACATCCGCTTTACCAACCAAGCCATATTTATATGACCTGATATGTAATCCCCTTACAGTAATGACATCGCCTCGGACCTCCCGCTCTATCTCATCTGTTTTTTCGTGCATCTGCTTTCCTTCAATTGTAAGGACATTTTCCTCCCAAACCTGTTCCAAATGAATCAGAGCCCACTGCCGTTTGCAAAAAACAAGGTGCTGCAGCGCGGAAACTGGGAGCAATTCGTCTTCAGTATACATACTATTTATATTACTTCCTTTAAAGCAATTTTTTCAGGCCAGTTATCCTTGTTCATGATAACTTCGTAATCTTGAAAAGAACGCGGAGGCGAATTTTTATCTACTTGTTTTATAATAAGCCTCTCAAAAAGCTTATGTGCTGGTGCGGCTCCAAGCCCCTTCTCATCGTTGTGAGTAAAGATGTAAAGACCGCGACAAACCATTTCGCCGCGAGACGCGGAACGATCATATTCAAACATATTTCGCAGCGCATCCCAGAGAATTTTAAGATCTTCTTCGGATACAGGATTTCCATCACCGCAAAGTTTTTCAGCCAATTTGGGGTTATAAAACCCGTGCGCCCTATACAGACCATAAGGAATTATTGCCTTTCTTCCCATTTCTGTCTGTTTTTTCTTTTTATCCGCTTCGCGCGTTATAGCAATCCTGGTAATGCTCACATCCATTGGCAGAATAGGAGAAATGGATTTGGCAAAAGTAAGCTGAACAGGGCCCCTAACCTGGCCGGCATTGGTTCCAGCAGTCAAGACAGCTCCAAACATACGTATATCGTAATACTGTTTGACAAGCACTTCCTTAATTGCGTCTCTGTCTTTTTGCGTAAGTTTTTTCTTTATATTTTTCTGGGCTGCCACAAGGTCTTTCGAAAGCTGAACAATCTTACTATTCAATTTTTCAGGAATCTCTATGTTTTCTTTCAAGTTTTCAATTATCTCGCTATAATTTTTAAACTCATGTGTGTACTTAACTTTTCTGGTTTCCAAATCCACATCAAACACGTCAGCAGCTTTATACGCCAACCAATCAAGCAGTTCGTCGTCGCTAACCGCAACTTCCGGGAAATCAAATCCTTCGTCTTTCATAGCCTTATAATATAGAGTGTTTAATGCTGACTTGCTTTGAATATATATTTCTTTTTCATAAGCCATTGCCGCGTAATCACGTATTTTTCTTTTCAAGGCAACATCAGTCACAAAACCGTAATTTGTTTCAGGATCTATACGGGGCATATTGCCCGCATCGGGGTCGCCATTTGGATTTCCGTTGGTCACATCAAAAAGCAGGATAAAATCATGCCTCTTATTAGGATCAAGATAAAGTTCCATTATTATCAACCTCCATACGTTTTAATTCATTTTTCCTTTTGCCGGCATTAATTGCAGCGCGCTGGTGATAAAACCCCAAGGCAAACTCTCCCTGTTGACTCAAAAGCAACGTCTTGGGAAATCCTCCCGCTTCATCAATCCTGGTCATTATTTCTTCCAGCAACCCTTCAAGCTCAACATAGCCATAGTTGTTTTTGCGTATCTTGGGCATATGGCCTTTTGTAGCCGTGCTTAACAGCATCGGGAAAACCGTTTGTGGCGAAGTTGATGCCGAACCGTAATAACGCTCCACAACTGTGGATGACAGTTTTGACGAAGCCGCCCTTCGCTGTATCTCTTCCAGCGCAGCTAACAGCCTTCCTGATTGGTAGGAAGCGTCTGCCCTTGTTTTGTCTAACCGATCCATCTTGTTTACCTCCTCCTTCCCATAAAAGAGAGCTAATTTAATTATTGTGCAAAGTCGTTGCCAAATGTCTCTCGGATCCAAACCCATTTTCCTTTTCTTGTTTCGTTTGTCAGTATCGGTCAGACTCCCATCCCTGGCCCCTGAAATCCGCAACCTGCGAACAGCTGACTGGAGCAGGGAAACGGGAGGTCTTTCGCCGAGAAAAGCAGTCCTGAGCAGCCCTTTTACCACGTTTGGTTCAGTATCGTCCAATATCTCCAGCAATTCTTTAATACCATACGGACGCCTGTCCATACCGAAAGCATCTACAAGCTGGATGGCTTTAAAATATTTCATTAAATTCTGTTTAACCCGGCCGGCAGACACGTGCAGCCAGTCCCGCAGTGCAAGCCGGCCTTCCCCATTAGGAGAAAATACCGCCAAATATACTGCGTTTTCTTCCAGATTCAAGGACGCCCTTTCTCCTGACCATGGGCTTTTGAGGAAATCCTCAACCAATTGTTCTGTCGTTTCGACCCGGATTTTCTCTGAAAAATCAAGTGTGCTTAAAAATATATCTGACAAACTGAATTCTGTCTTGCCTGTAGTTACAGTGGCATCTTCCTTTAACCAAAATGTGGCGACTTGGTTTCTCGAGCTATCATAGTTCACCTGGCCTGAAGCTTTTTTATCTAGAAAAAGAGGTATTGAATTGTTTTTTAGTAAAAACTCGAGCGTTTGAGACGCTTTTTCTGCACATGAAAAGCAAATACCCAAAGACGCCCCTTTAGCGGAAACCCGATACGAAACAAAAGCCTCTTTATTGTAACTGGCTATCTGCCGTCTACTCCCCAGCAAATTTACATTGGTCGTTATGTTCGTCAGTGCCTTCGCTTTGGCGCCGCATATACTGCAATAACCCCAAGCCGAGGTACAACCCATTTCTTCAGCTTTTTGTTTCCAAAACGCCTTTGTTTCACATAGTTCATGCAGGTGTTGACCTTTTAAAGACTCTTTTTCATATACAAATGTAATCCAATCCTTGCCGTATATTTTTCGCCCCGCAAATGCTTTTTTTAGTGTTTCATCCGTCAGCCTGCTGCGCAGGAAATCAATTGCTTCCACCAGCAGGGGAGTGGAAAAGTGTGACGATTCAAGCATTTCATCAAGCATTTTCATATATTCCTGATGCTTTTTTTGAGCATTTTTGTCCTGCCCCCCGCCTTTTTGCGTTTCAATTCCCAACACATAGGCGCTTTCGTCAGCAAAAGGATATGCTATAATTCCACTTGTACGTTTTGATGTTAATGCTCTGGCTCTGTTTTCACCGTCATATTCCTTTACATATATGCGGTTTTCGTCAGGGTACAGGTGCACCTCCCACTTAATGCGTTCGGAATACACTGTGTATCCAACCGGGTAAAGTTTTCCTTCCTGTTCCAATTTTTCAGCTTTTTCAACCAATTCCTTTAACATCGATGCCCTCCAATCCGTACAGTTCTTCATATTTACTCTGCGGAACCGTCATGACGCCTTTATCCAGCGTGGCCGTAAAATAGAGCGCTTGTTTATAGCCCGCCCTTTTATGAGCTTTATTATCGCTGTGCTGCAGAAATTCCATCTCCCGGCAGGACTCGCTCGGGCAAAAGGCTAGGTCAAAAAGCATATTGCCTATAGTTAAGCAGTCCGGAATTGGTTTTTCGTTTCCCGAGGCTTTTTCAAATGAAGCCGTACACTCCCTGGTACCCAAATAAGGCTGGTGAAAACACCTGCCATTTTCTATCCTTCGGTTAAACTGTTCCAGGTACTTCTTTTTACAATCCTTTGTACTGCTTTTAAGCCGAATGTCTGCCAGGACCAGATAGGCAACGTCTTTAAGAAACAAGGTGGTCCGCTGTTGCCGCTTGTCTTCAATAAAAAATGTTTTAGAACGAGCGCTCTGCCGGCTGTCAATCTCGTTGCGCAGTAATGAAAATTCTTTAATAGGTTTCAGCACCCAGATCTGACGCACTTCCCAACGTATTTCCGGTTTCCAAAATATCGCTTCCAGGACGCCGCGCGCCGCGCTAGGCGTCATCACCGGATATGTTACCCGTTCGACTTTAAATTCCGGCCTGGTAAAACAGGCTAATTCGCCTTCCAGTTTAACAGCAACATCGCACTTGAAAATTTCATTCTCCAATATGCCTCCCTCCTCTATACTATTAGATCGCTTGGGTCACGCTGAAATCCGCCAATACCTTTTAGGTTATCGTACCCCCCCTCCCAAATATATAGTCCCTTAATAAGTTCGGACATCAGACCATCCTTTATATAGCCTTTTCCTTCCCAGGCAAATACATTTACTATAAATTGTTGAAGTTTTCTCCAGTTGTTCTGGTTTGGACACTTTAACCAAGCCTCCAATGCTTCTTCATACCGGCCATACCTGACCACAACGGGAACCGTCTCCTCCTCTATGAGCCGATAGGCTTTATCTGTTTCGGGGAAGTTCATTTTTTCCCTCTTTTTCTGAATTCTTTTTATATCCATATCGTTGCCCAATGTTTTATAAAGCCTGGAAAAATAAATCTCGTAAATATGCGGCTCTCCTAACACATCTAATGTTTTATATTCTTCAAGAAGCATCCGGGCTTCCTCAATCCCTGCTTTATAAGGTCCCCGGGGATGTCTGCCCTCCTGAAGTTCAAAAAGTACTATCCTTCCCAGCTTGGGCATCCGCCCTTCTCTATTGCACCGCCCGGCTGCCTGTACAATACGATCCAGAGGTCCTATAACTCTATACACGGTTGGAAAATCAAGGTCAACCCCCGCTTCCACTACTTGTGTGCTGATTAGACGCACTTGACGTACTCTCTGCTTGTCCTTCAAACACCTGCGGACTTCTTCCAAAACCTGCCTGCGGTGTGCTCCACACAGCAGTGTCGAAAGATGATAAACGTTTTTCCCTTTGAGTGCATCAACAAGTTCAAGTGCATCTTTGCGGCTGTTCAAAACTACCAGCACTTGGTCATGTTTATGTATTTCCTGGCTCAATTCTTCAATTGTTAATAACCCGGGTAGACGCTGATAGCTTACTCTTTTCAGCTCATTAAAATGTTTTTTGAAATCCGGTACTATTTCTTTTATTTCAATTCCTTGTAATTCTGGCAAGTATTCGCTCTGTAAGGCGGGTTGTGTCGCAGTCGACAGAACTACCGTCGTTTCGTAGTTTTCTACTAAATCGCGCAAAACCTGCAGTGTCGGTTTCAATAAATGAACAGGTAGGCTTTGCGCTTCATCAAGCACAATCACACTTTTGGCCAGGTTATGAATTTTTCTGCACCGGGAAGGACCATTGGCAAAAAGGCTTTCAAACAACTGCACCGTTGTAGTAACAATTAACGGAAAATCCCAGTTTTCTTCCGCCAGTCGGAGATGAATAGTACTCTCATCTTCATCGTCGGATATGATAACCTGGCTGTGGTGTTCCAGTACTGCTCGCTCACCAAGAATATCTCGAAAAATACTTGCGGTCTGATCGATAATGCTCGTATATGGAATGCCAAAAACAATTCTACGCTGGTTATTTGACAGGGCATGTTTTAATGCAAAAGCAAGTGCGCTCCGCGTTTTACCTCCTCCCGTAGGAACAGTCAGACGATAAAACCCGGGAGACCCACCCGCGCTTGCCAAGCAGTTTTCATAGACCTCTCTACGTACCAAATTCACTAATGACGGCTCACTTTGCGAAATTAATTGCATCTGATTGTCTTGTAATGTTTCGTACATCTCTATCAGCGTTGGTTTTGTTTCTTGCCAAAATGAATTGTCCCCCTGAAAATGCTTTTCGGTATCTATCCGGTCAGCATCGATCAACGCCGAAAAAAGCATGCGCACGAGAAGTTCACGCTGTAAATCCGTTAAACCCGAAGGAATGCTGATGTGGGGATATATTTCCACGGTTTCTTTGAATGTCTTGAACATAGCTTCAAGTATTCCTTGTTCACAGTAATTTTCACAAATGTTGGCCTGCAGTCCTCCGTGTTCACCTAAGCCCGAATGATGCCCTGCAACCGGTAAGGCAAGCATGTGTCTACCTTGAAAATTTTCAAATACGCGATAAACAAAAGAGGCGCTCCATGGCGAATGAGGCACTTTTGGATGCTTCATCCCTTCTGTTTGCGCCTTTAAATATTCTTGAAACCCGGGGTGTACTTTTCCTAAGTCGTGAATTATTCCGATTAACCAGGCAAGCTCACTTACTTTCCCATTATAAAAATCTTCCGAAAAACGGCGCATAATTTCGCCAACTCCAAAGAGATGCTGAGAAAGCAGGTGCCATTTACCTTGTTGATTTTTAGAATGAGCATATAATTGATCTGCTGACATAATATTACATATATTCCCCTTGGTTTCCAACAGTATAATATTAACTTTCGACATAAATACATACTATCCTGCAGTATAGCAATAAAAATTCCCAAATTAACCAACATCACCAAATAAAAATCAAAAACCCAGAGCGTTCTTGATCTCTGGGTTTCATCTTTTCACTTCGGCCTCAGGTCGATCACTCTTTTCGATTTGCCTGTTGTCCGCTCAATCGAGTTGGGCGCCACCAGGGTAACCTTGGCGTCCAACCCAATCACCTTCTGCAGCCCTTTTTGGATCTTTTCCTCAATCTTTACTATCTCCCGGTAATTGTCGCTGAACCATTCCGGCCGGATTTCCACCTGGATTTCCAGGGAATCAAGGTAGTTTTTCCTGGTGACAATCATCTGGTAGTGAGGGGTTATGCCCTCTATGTTCAACAGGACGGCTTCCACCTGGGAGGGAAAAACATTCACTCCCTTGATGATCAGCATATCGTCCGTGCGGCCCTTGGTCTTCCTCATCCGGACCGTTGTCCGGCCGCAGCGGCACGGTTCCGGGTTCAGGACGGAGATGTCCCTGGTCCGGTAGCGGACCACGGGAAAAGCCTCCTTGGTGAGGGTGGTAAACACCAGTTCGCCTTCTTCGCCGTAATCGAGGGGTTCCCCCGTGTCCGGGTCAATAACCTCCACCAGGAAATGGTCTTCATTGATGTGAAGTCCCGGCTCGACGGTGCACTCTCCGGAGACGCCCGGACCAATCACCTCGGTTAACCCGTAGTTGTCCGTGGCTTTCAGCGGCCAGAGCTCCTCGATCTCACGCCGCATGTTTTCCGTGCAGGACTCGCCGCCAAAAAGGCCGACGCGCACCGGCAGCGTTTTTGGATCAATGCCCATGCTCTTGGCCACCTCAGCCATATACAGGGCATAGCTGGGAGTGGAAACCAGCGCGGTGGTCCCGAAATCCTGCATGAGCATGATCTGTTTTTCCGTGTTGCCGGAAGAGGCGGGCACAACCATGGCCCCGACTTTCTCCATGCCGTAATGGAGGCCGAAGCCCCCGGTAAAAAACCCATAGCCGAAACAGATCTGGGCGACATCCTCGTCCGTAACCCCAGCCATGGTGATTATCCTGGCCACCAGGTTGGTCCAGGTTTCCAGGTCGTTCCTGGTATACCCCACGACGATAGGTTTGCCCGTTGTTCCCGAAGAGGCGTGGATGCGGACGACTTCCCTGCGGGGAGAAGCAAAGAGTCCAAAAGGATAGTTGTCGCGCAGGACTTCCTTGGTGGTAAAAGGAAGCCTGCCTACGTCATCCAGTGTTTTTATATCCTCGGGCCTTATCCCGGCTTCGTCAAAGGACTTCCTGTAAAACGGGACATTTTCATACACCCTGTTTAAGGTCCACTTCAACCTTTCCAGTTGTATCTCCCGCAGCGTTTTCCGGTCAAGGCATTCTCCCTGCTTGTCCCAAATCATTTTGTTCACTCCGCATACCGTATTTATTGTTTCTTGTTTCACTTTCCGTTTTCCGTATTCCGTATTTTATTTATTGATGGCAAAAATTAAACGGCACCCGCAAAAGGGCGCTCATGTTTCCGCCGGCCGGTCTTGCCCCCTTGTCAGGCCAACCCTGACAAGCCATCCTTTGCCGGTGAACAACGCCCGCCTGCCTTGCAGCAGCTGCCAAGTGCCAACCATTCACAGGTCCATGTTATTCTGCCGTCCTTCCATTCTCCGTTTGTCCTTCTGCTCTATTTTATTAGTAAAAAAAATCGCCTGTCAAGAAAAACTTGCCCCTCCCAGAGCCCAGCCTCCCGCCTTCCCCGTTCTTGCCGGGCCTTTTTCCCTTTTTGACAACAGTTAATCCGTTTGTCCTCAATTTATTCGACAAATTTGTATAAAAATCATTTTATTCTCTTATTTTTTTCGTCAAATGTTGTAAAATAGAGGTATAAACGCATGTGCCGGTAGGAGTTGGCGCAAGTCATGAAAAAAAAGAGAACGGTATTTTTAAGTTCGCTCCTGGCCCTTGGCTTCAGCTGGGGCGCTTCCTCCTGTTTTAACCGGTCCGACAGGGAATCGGTACTCCTCTTGGAAAGCTGCCTGCTTTTCATTTGCCTGGTTATCCTGTTCCCGGTCGCCCTGCGCAGCCTGAAAACCGACCGCCCTTACCGGGGAGGTTTATTCTTGCTCCTGATGATGCTGCCCCTGGTCGTCGCCATTTCTCATCCTTCACTTTCCCTCGTTGATTTCACTTTATTGATCCCTTCCCGCTCCCAGGTTGCGTTAATCACTGGGATGCCGTGGCTGGCCAATGCCGCCGCAAACGGGCTATTCTTTTTCTTGGCCGGGCACTTTTTCGTCAGGGCTACTAAAGGCCAGGTCGTCTCCTGGAAGGGTGTGGCCATCTCGACCTTTATTCTTGCCGGGTTCTACACGATTTCCCTTTACTGCTTGTACGCGCGGCCGGCGGGGTTCCTCCTGCTCTAAAACAACTGCTACAACTGCTGCGCCCCGAATTGATGAAAACCTTTTTTAATGTAATGAATTGCGTAATATAAGGATATTCATTAAAATTTCTAAATTTACTATCCCCGGAACAAATACTTGAGGGAGCAGCGCCTATGGATGCGTACTTGTTTGTAATCCTCTTTTTCAACTGTTTTATCCTTTACCTTGTTTATATTTACGTTTATGTGGTCTACCGCGAACGCTTCCTTGCTTGCTGGTGCTTATGTGGTTCGGCGTTGATTATTAAACTGGGTTGGGATTTTGTCCTGCTTTTTTTCAAGGTCGACTACCTGGCCTTGTCTCCCTTCGTAAAACTTGCGGAACAAGCAGTCGTGTTTTGTGCCGGTCTATGCACGCTTAAGGCCACCAGCCTCTTTCTCGGAAAACCGCTCGCCAAACTGGTCCTCTACCTGGACTTGTTCTGTTTTGCCGGTATCGTCGCCGTGGTTTTCTCCAGCCGCTCCCTTTTTCTCATAAACCTGCCGGCGCACGTCTTTTTAAGCGCGAGCATGGCCTGGACGGGGATAGCGTTTATCAGCGACAAAACGGCAACGGGAACAGGCGCCGTCATGACAGGCCTTTTTTTCATCATCTGGGCGGCTCTTTTCCTTCTCTATTTGTTTTTCAAGGAAGCGACCCGGTTTTTACCCTGGATTTATTTTTTTCTTTCCGCCTGCGGAACCATGGTCGTAATCAGCATGCTACTCCAGTTCTTTATTAAGACCAGGAAAGAATTGATGGAAAGCCAAAGACACCTTGAATACCTGAGCCAGCATGATGTCCTTACCGGCCTGGGCAACAGGTTTTTTTTCGAAAAGCATTTGCATGAATATTCAAAGGAAAAGCCCGTTTCAGCGGGTATTGTCGTTTGCGATATTGACGGGTTGAAGCTGATCAACGACACCCTGGGGCACAGCTGCGGCGATTCTTTATTAAAAGAAGCCGGTATTATCATCAGGAAGTCCTTCAGCGCCGATGATATCATGGCCCGCATCGGCGGAGACGAGTACGCGATCATTCTCAAAAACTGCAGCAGGGAGGAAATTATAAAGTCCTGTTTACGCCTTCAAAAACACCTGCGCGAATACAACAAGAAAGGACCCGGTTTGCCCTTGTACATGTCGGTCGGTTTCGCCTACAGCCGGGAAAAAGATTTGAACATGCTTGACCTCTTTAAGGACGCCGACAACATGATGTACACGAAAAAACTTAAGCGCAGCAGACCGGTCAGGATTGCCGTAATCAATGCCTTAATGAAAACGGTGATGGAGGCGGAAAATATAACGGAAGCACGGGTCCGTTCAGTACAGGAACTGGCGGAAAAAATCGCTACCCTTATCGGCATGCCGGAGACAAACGTAGACAGGTTAAAAATGCTGGCAATGTACCATGACATAGGCAAAGCGCCTCTCTTAAGACAGTCGCCCGCAAAACAAGCTTTGCCCGGCGAGCAGGAAGATGCCGGAATGAAAAAGCACTGCGAAACAGGCTGCCGGATTGCCTTTTATTCGCAGGACCTGACACCCATTGCCGACCTGATCCTCAAGCACCACGAATGCTGGGACGGCAGCGGCTACCCTTCCGGGCTGAAACACGAACAAATCCCGCTGGAGTGCCGCATCCTGGCAATCGCTGGCGACTATTATTCCTTGATCGACGGCGCTCCTGACAGGAAATCGCTTTCCCATGAAGACGCAAGAAAGGAATTAATAAAAGGCAACGGGAAAAAATACGACCCCCGGCTGCTGGAGACAGCCCTCAGGCTGCTGGAAAACCAAGAAAAGCAAACATGAACCCGGCCTTAAAACCCAGGTAAAAGTTACGGCCGGTTCAGGACCGGCCGGTAAATCTAATCTGCTCCCATCAGGGCGTTGGGAAGAAATGTGACAATACCCGGAAAGGCGAGTAATATGGTCAGGCAGACGATGACCGCCGCCAGGAAAGGCCATATTCCTTTGAAAATTGTCTCCAAGGGCACATCCGGAGCCACCCCTTTTATAACATAGACGTTCATTCCCACCGGCGGGGTAATGACTCCCATGGCCACAACCAGAACGACGATCACCCCGAACCAGATCGGGTCATAGCCCAAACCTTTCACCACTATGGGGAAGAAGATGGGTATGGTAAGCAGGATCATGGCCAGGGCGTCGATAAAACACCCGAGTACCAGGTATATGAACAAGATGACTCCCATTATGGCTGCCGGCGGAAGGTCGAGACTCCCCGTCCAGCTCGCCGCCGCAAAAGGTATCCGGCTGATAGCCATAAAGCGGCCAAAAATCATGGCCCCGGCAATGACCAGCATAATCATGGCCGTGGTGCGTGTCGTATCGACCAGCGATTTCTTTAAAAGTTCACGGTTCATGCTCTTTCCCAGCAAAGCGACCGCCAGCACCCCGGCGGCGCCCACCGCCCCGGCTTCCGTCGGCGTAAACCAGCCGGCAAAAAGACCGCCCATGGAAACGGCAAAAATTATAATTACCTCGCCCAGCCCTCCTCGCAGCGCCTGCAGCCGTTCTCCCCACCCTGCCCTGGGACCGGAAGGAGCCAGGGCAGGGTTGCGGTAAGCGAGGACCAGGATGGCAACAATATACAGCACCATCAGCATCAATCCGGGAACAATGCCGGCCAGAAAAAGCCTGCCCACGGACTGCTCAGTAGCCACACCGTAAACGATAAATATCACGCTCGGCGGGATTAGCACGCCCAGCACCCCGCCCGCAGCGATGCTGGCCGTGGCCAGCGACATGTCATAACCGTATTTTTTCATTTCCGGCAGGGCAATCGCTCCCATTGTCGCCGCCGTAGCCGTGTTTGATCCGCATATGGCCCCAAAAATCGCGCAGGCTGCCTGCGTGGCTACGGCCAAACCGCCGGGCAGGTGCCCCACAAGCCGGTAAGCCAGGATATAAAGCCGGGCCCCTATGCCCGAATAGTAAGCGAGAAACCCCATCCAGACAAACATGGCAATAACGCTCAAGTTGTAAGACGAAAAAACGCTGAATATTTCCTTGGCCACCATGTCAATTCCTACAGTTGCGGAGGTAAGAAAGCTGAATCCGGCGAATCCCGTAAAAGCCATGGCATAGGCAATGGGCATGCCCATAATGAAGAGAACAAACATGAACGCTATTCCGGCAACGCCTACGAGGATGGTGCTCATCTGGCCGCCTTCCTCACAGGTTCCATATAACCTGGACGGCTCAGTTTTTTGGTCATAAAGCCGGAATACATTGTCTCCCAGCACTCAACCAGCCTTACGAGCAGAACAAGACACAGCCCGGCCAGCCCGGCGCCGATAAGCAGGACTACCGGATAGACGGGCAACTGGGCGGTGGAGGAGACCACCCCGCTGGCCATCATGCTCAGCCCGTATACTCCAAGCCGCCAGGAGGCCAGAACCCAAAAGCAAAGGGAAATCAAATTGATTATAACCCCGGCGCCCGCCTGCAGCTTTACCGGAAACTTGCCGGCAATATAATCGAGAGCGATGTGGCCGTTTTGAAAAGCGCAGCGGGCCAAAGCCAGGCTGATCCCCAAAGCGGTAAGATAACCCACAAGCTCGTATGTTCCCAATATAGGCCGGTTAAAAGCCTGCCGCAAAACAATGTTGGCGATGACCAGGACCATCACCCCGGCAACGCAGGCGCCGGCTATCCTGTCCATTTCGCGGCTTAAGATGTCAACCACACCAGCAACCTTTCTCATATGAAAACACCGCCTCCTTCCGGTAAGCTCAATTGCGCCCTTTTACTTGTACTTGCCGGCTAATTCCTTGACCGTATCAAGTATCTTCTGCCCTTCCAACCCCTGTTTGTTCATATTGGCTACGAATTCATCCTGTATTGGCAAGACAAGTTTTATCCACCTTTCAGCCTCATCCGGGGCAAGCTCGATTAATTCCATTCCTTTTTCGGCTGCAAACTTCATAGCGTCTGCATTCTGCCTGTCCCATAACCCGCAGGCCACTTCGTCAAAGTATTTCGCACTCACTTCTTCAATGGCTTTTTTTGTGCCATCATCCAGGGAATCCCATTTGGCTTTGTTCATGGTGATAAAAAACAGGGTATTGTAGAGGAACGGCGTTTTGGTCAGGTATTTTGTAACCTCCGCCTGCCTCCAGCCTTTCAGGACCTCGACAGGACCAAGGTTCCCTTTGACGATGCTTTTAGACAAGGACTCGTACGCTTCCGATTGCGGCATGGCGACCGGCACGGCCCCCAGCGCTTTAAGCGTCTTGGCGCTCAGCCCGGTAGCCCTTATTTCCAGTCCGTTTAAATCGCCCAGGGTGCGCACGGGGACTTTGGTATACAGGTCTCCAGGACCTGTGCTAAACACCATCAGCAGCTTTGTGTCCTGGACCTCCTTGGGGTTGAGCTTCTTTATCCCTTCCCAGGCAACCTTGCTGGCGGCTTGCGAATTGTTGTACACAATCCCCGGCAGTTCGAAAACTTCCAGCACCGGGAAACGTCCCCGCGTATAGGCGAAACAGGACAGCCCGATATCCGCTATGCCGTTGACCACCCCGTCATAAATCTGGGCGGACGTTAACAGGCTTTCGCCGGGGTAGCTTGTTATGCGCACTTTACCGCCGGTCGCCTTTTCAATCGCCTGCGCCCATGGTTTGACCAGGTCCGTTTCAGCCGGGTGTGTGCTGGGGAAGAAATGCGCAAGCCTGAGTTCAACCACGGCCTGCTTGTCTGTTCCCGGTGACGAAGACTGCTGCGAACACCCGCTTAATGCCAAGAGCACTGCTGTCACCACAAGGGCAATCATTTTTTTCCCTTTCATTTTTTCCGCTCCTTTTTTATTTTATTGCAACCCGAGTTTGGCGACATATTTTACCAAACCCTTATAAATCACGGATACACGGC
>JANLFJ010000053.1 GCA_024655825.1 Peptococcaceae bacterium
TTAAATCAGGCTTTAAGGGCACTTCGTGTAAGTTAAATCGTAAACTCACGCTAGACTGTAGACGTGTTTTGTTTTAATCAGATAAGGACAGACTTCATAAAATGCCGATGAATAGGATAATGTAAGCGGGTTTTCTTGAGCTTCTACAGTCCCTTGCTGTAGACCGGTATAAACTTCGGTAAATGCCATGGGAGTGGGCGTGGCGCCTAATTTTTCCCAGGTCTTCAGGTAAATCTTTATTTCCGGCACCCGTATTTTTAACCCCTTGAGGTCCGCGGCAGTCTCGATCTTTCTCTTGCTTGTGACATACCTGGCGCCCCTGTGCATAGGTCCCATCAACTCAAACGAGCCCTTTGTCCCCACCTCGTCAAGCAGCTGTTTACCCAAGTCTCCATACCAGACTTTTTTGAAATGGCTGTCGCCCTGGTACAGGAAAGGAACCGCATCTATTGCAGCCAGGCTTGTATAAGGTTCCAGGGTGCCGACGCTCTCCAGCACTACCTGCACTATTCCCGGCTTCAGTCCTTCAATTGTATCTCTCCAGGTTCCAAGCGTCCCGCCTGAATAAACCTCGACTTTTACCTTGCCTTCTGTTTTCTTTTCCACAGCCGCGGCAAATTTCTTGGCGGCCTCATCCCTTGGGTCGCCAACCGGCGAAACGTTAGCCAGTTTTAAGATAAGAGGTTTTGCCGATTCTTTTGCTTTTTCGGCAGGTTTTGGCGCGCAGCCTGCCATGCTTCCAAGAATTAATAATAATACTAAAAATATCGCCGGCAGTGTAATTCTTCGTTTTTTCATTTATGTAGCTCCTTTCATAAATTGATATTGAAGCTCCGTAAAGTAAATAAAGCTTACACCAGCACCTCCTTTTTTCTTCAATGCATGGCATAACCGCCGTCCGCCGTGATTACCGAACCGGTGATGAACTGCGCCTTGTCGGATGCGAGAAACACAACGAGCTCCGCCAGTTTTTGCGGGTCCCCCGAACATTTCAGGGGCAGCGAAGCTTTAATCGCCTCCAGTTTTTCTTCCGGGTACTTTTCGGTTAACGGCGTCAAATGGAAACCGGGCGCCACGGCGTTGACCCGGATGCCGAATTCTCCAACCTCCCGGGCCAGAGCTTTGGTCAGGCCGATTACTCCCGCTTTTGCCGCAGCATAGGCGCCCCTGCCCAAAAGGCCGCCGCCGCGCAAACCGGCAACGGATGAAATATTGATAATTTTTCCGCTCTTTTGCTGGATCATGGTCTCCAGAACCATCTTGCAGCAGTTGAATACTCCGTTTAAATTCAAGTCAATCTGCTTGTTCCAGGACACCTCGTCCAGTTCTCTGTAGCCCAGCGTGATGTCTCCTCCCCCCGCGCTGTTTACCAGGACGTCGATGCTGCCAAAATCGCGCAGTATTTTTTTTCCAGTTTCAAGAATCTCCCTGTAATTTGTCACATCCGCTCTGTAAACCGAGACCTTTCCTTGATGGAAGGGCAGTGTTTCTTTTACCCGCTCCAATCCTTTCAGATCAATGTCAAGCAAGGCCAGGTCCGCGCCGTATACGGCAAATCTTTCCGTCATGGCGGCTCCCAAACCGCTGGCCGCTCCCGTAATCACCACATTTTTCCCGGCAAAATCCATTCACACCACCTCTAATTCGTGTTTTTGCCTGATATGATTATTATATTTTCACAATTTTAGCAAATTGAGTTTATACCCAATATTATAATATTATTTAAGATTTGTCAATCTTATGCCAATCGAAACCTTATGCCTTGGACCCGGGTTACTTCGATTTAGAGCTTCTCCGCGTAAATGAGGACAGGCACAGGATTGCATATGGCGGGGATAAAAAGCGCGCAGGCGAGGACTTCGGGATGTTTTCCGGGAGGCCCACTACCTGTATCAATTTAGCCAGATGGTTGATTTTGTGATAAACAACGTTAATTAGCCTTATCAGTTATTGGGAGATGCAAGAATTATATTGAAAGGAACTTTATCCGCTGTTTAATAATTGACGGTGTAATAATGGAGGGTTTAATTATGGAAAAAATTGTTTTGACTGAAGAAAAAGAAACCCTGCTCATTCCACTGTACGGAAAAGCAAAGGAGAATAAAAAAAAGAGGCCAATACTTATTGATAAAAAGGCGGCTGAGATTGTTAACCGAATTGATTACGATTTCAAATCATTGACAATCCCTGAAAAGACAAACATCATGATGTGTTTAAGAGCAAAGCTTATCGATAATTTCGTTAAGGACTTCCTTTCAAAGAGTGATGAAAGCGCCGCCTTGCATTTGGGTTGCGGCCTTGATGGTAGGTATGACAGGATAGAGGATAAAAATGTTGACTGGTATGATGTTGATTTTAAAGAGGTTATTGATATCCGCAAGCACTTTTACGAAGAAACAGGAAATTATCACATGATCGCCTCTTCGGTTACGGAACGTGAATGGTTAGAGAAAATACCAAGGGGGAAAAAGCAGTATATAGTTATAGCTGAAGGGCTGTTCATGTATCTTAAAGAAGATGAAATTAAAACGTTAATAAGCAATCTTAAGGAAAGGGTTGGCGGTTATATTTTAATTTTTGATGCTTACAGTGTTTTCACGGCTAAAAATGTAAAGAATCACCCATCAATAAAGAAAACCGGCGCAACAATCCACTGGGGTATTGATAATCCAGAAGAACTCACCAAATGGGGAATGGGAATCCAGTTGATTGAAGAAAAGTATTTTACATCAAATGAAGAAATTGCGAATTTAGATGCCGGCGTAAGGCTCATGTTTAAAATAGCAGATTTATTTCCAGCAGCCAAAAAAGCGCAGAGATTATTAATTTATAGGGTGGTTTGTTAAATGCAGGAAGCCCTCGCTTCTTAGCGAAGCGTAAGCGGGGGTAGTTCACTAAACATCCTATTCATCGAAGTCGATGTCATTGACGTTTATCCTGTCAGGCTGAGGCAGTCGGTTGATTATCTCAATAAAAGCCTTAACCAGTTCGGGATCAAACTGCGACCCTGCGCCCCTGAGAAGTTCGAGGCGGATGTCGCGTTGGTCCAGGCGGGAACGGTACATGCGGTCCGACATCATGGCGTCATAGGCGTCCGCCACCGCCACGATCCGCGCCAGATAAGGTATGCGGTTCCCCTGCAGGCCGTCAGGGTAACCGCTGCCGTCCATCCTTTCATGGTGGTGGCGCACCACCGGCACCACGTCTTTAAAGAATGAAATGACCGACAAGATGTGCGCTCCCGTCAGCGAGTGCTTTTTTATTTCCTCGTATTCGTCGGGGTGAAGCCTTTCGCTCTTTAGAAGCAGGTCATTGGAGGTGCCGATCTTTCCGATGTCATGAAACAGCCCGCTTAATTTAAGCGTCTGCAGTTCGCCGTTGTTTAGGCCGACGGCTTTGCCGAGTTCCACCGCGTAGAAGGCGACCCGGTCGGAGTGGCCGCGCGTGTAGACGTCTTTGGCATCGACTGCCCGGCGCAAGGCCTGGACGGTATCAATGTAATTCCGCTTGAGCTGGATATAAGTGCGGTTGAGTTGCTCGTTTTTGACATTCACCAGGGAGTGCAGGAAGGCATTGCTGATGGAGGAGGCGGCCTGGTTCGAGAATATTTCCAGCAACCGCAGGCCGTCTTCGCGGTCGGTGCTTTCCACAAACAGCACACCCAGCGAGTGCTTGTACTCGTTAACCAGGGGGATGATCACCCCGTCCTGGAAAAAAACCTTTATCTTGGTGGCGCGGGCGGTACCGATCTGAGTGATAAACTCGGGCGAAAGCATGTTCCAGAACGTGCTGAGGTCGGTCTTGTATTTGCCGATGCCGCGGAAAAGGCTCCTTTGCTCGGTGAGTTCCTCGGTGGTGTCGTCCACCATGATGAAGGCGTTGGTGCTGTTGACGATGGTCATGATTTGAATAAGGATTTCCTCGAGAATGCTGTCGATGGGCTGGAGCTGGTAAACTTTTCGAACGGACTGCAGTATTTTGTTGAGCCCGTCGCGGAACTTGGCGATGGTGCGCATCTGGGCGATGGACTTTATCCCCGATTCGATCAGGAGGATGAGCTGGTCAAAATTGTCGCTCTTTTCACAGTAGCCCTGGATGTCCAGCTTTTTAATCGTCTCCAGCGGCGGCGCCAGGTCCTTGTGGCCGGTGAGCAGCAGGATGTAAATCTCTTTATTGAACCGGCGTATTTGTTCCACCACTTTGTCGCCGTGAATGGGGTGCATAAGAAAGTCGAGGACCAGCAGGTCAAAGTGCTCGCCGTGCACCATTTCGACAGCCTCAAGCGGGTTGGTGCTACCCTTGTACATGTAGCCGTTGCGCCTCAAGACAGTTCCGATTGAATCGATGATGCCCATTTCATCATCGACCAGCAGTATTTTGTAGTCCTGAATAACCGGTACCAGCTGTTTTCTCATTCCCATTTCCTCCTGTCAAGCCTTTCTGAAGCGTCGGGACTGAAATATGAAAAGCGGTTCCCTGGCCTGTGGCGGACTCAAACCACATGTCGCCGCCGAACTTTCCCTTGATGGTGAGGTAGGACAAATAGAGGCCCAGGCCTGTACCTTTCCGGCCCTTGGTGGTTACCATTTCCTTGAACAGTTTGTCCCGGATGCTTTCCGGTATCCCGGGGCCGTAATCCCGGACTGAAATGCGGGTATTCCTGGGATTGATGCTGCAAGGTTCCACGGTGAGGTCTATCCTTCCTTCCATGTCTTCATAGGCTTCAATGGCATTGACAATGATGTTGCCCAGGATTTGGATCATGTTGTTCATGGTGCCGGGAAGCTCAGTTTCCGGGGAGGTGTGGTTGCTGATGTTCAGCGTGCAGTGGCCTTTTTTCAGCTCGTGCCTCATCAACAGTTCAACCCGTTTTAAGAGCTCCGCAATCGTGAACTTGCTCATGGATGATTCGTTCAAGCGCACGGCCTGGTCCTTGACGGTCGAGATGATGTCGGACATGTATGAACAAAACGGCTTGATCTTGTTTACCCAGGAGAGCATTTCGGCGGCGATTTCGCGGTGGTCGTCTTCCGTTACGTTGTTGTCGTCGATTGAAATCTGGTACTCATAGGCCAAGTCCCGCAGCGACTCCAGCCCTCCCGCGATGGACATGATCGGCGTGCGCAGGTTGTGGGCTATCCCGCCTATGAGCTGGCCGAGCGAGGCGAGGTGCTGCTGCTCCATCATCATGGTTTGGTTTTTCTTGATGGTTTCTATGGCCCTGTGGATTTGGGTGGTGTCTTTGAAGAGCACCAGCAGGCCCCACAGGGCGTTTGTTTTGTTTTCCGAGGCCAGGATGGGCGTGACGTCCACCTGGAAATAGCGCTCTTCGTTGTCAAGGCGGAGCCACTGGTCGAAGGACAGGGTCCGGCCTGACGATTTGACCATGTCGACATAGTCCGCCAGCATCTCGGCGAATGCCGTATAGGACGGCCGGTTTTTAAAAATTTCGATGATGTCAGACATCAGTTTGGGCTCGAACGATTTGAAGGTATTGATAAACGCCTTGTTGTGATAGGTGATCCTGTTTTTTTCATCGATGACCGCAAAGCCGTCGGTCATCCTGTCCAAGATCGTTTGCATGGCGATCGGGGTGAGGTTGAGGAACTGGTACTTGGCCATGGAGAACCAGAAGGCGGCCACCGTGAATGCAAATCCAATCGAGGTGAAGTAGACCGGGAGGTTGTATATTTTCAGGGTAATGACCACATTGATAACGATCGGGCACAGCGCGGCGGTTAAGGTCAACAGGGACTGCCTGGAAAACAGGCCCGTGTTTTTGACGGCAAAAGACAGCAGGTGATAAATGGCCAGGCTCAAGAAGATATATGAGACGAAGGTGTGGAAATAGAACATGGGTCCAAAAACAACCTGGGAATTCATCAGCGAGAAGTTTTTAAAAAAGAGCCGGCCGTTGAATTCATTCGTTAGAAGCGTAAGATAGGAAATGGTGGGAGGCAAAAAAATCAACCTGTGCTTGCCTGATAAATCGAGCCGATCCCCCTTTGATAAAATGGCGAAAAAATAAAGAAACAACGGAGTATAACAGTTGCCCAGGTACCAAATGTTAACGTAGGCCATCAGCACTTGGCCGGTGGACAAATAGGTCCACCAAGCCAGGATGTTGCCGGTTGTCCAGGCCATTATCGACGCCAGCAGGGTCAGGAAAACATGATGGAGCTGGTTTTTCTTTTTCACCCTTAGCGTGAAAAGAAAAAGCACGACCACCATCAGGGCTGCGATATGGAGCAGCGCGAACGAAAAATTCATGTTCACCTTCCCCCTGTCTGATGATTAGGATAATAAACGGTCCAGGGCTTTGGCAAGCTCCTCGACGTGCGGCGGTTCAAATATCGAGAAATGGCCGCCCTCTACGGGAACGCGGTCGATTGGGTTGAGGCAGTATCGCTGCCACCCTGCCAGGTTGCCGTCCTTGTCGGCGATAACATCGTTGGCGCTCGCTTCAATAAAACAGACCCTTGCCTCCAGGGGGCCGGGCGGGCGGTAGAATGCGCGGGCGTTGTGCAGCGTCCGAATAGTGTTAACATACTTGATAAGCGTTACTGTATCCGCGCCGCAAAAGTTGGGGATGGCGGCGGCAGCCTCGTCGGGTATGCCGGTACGGATGGTTTGTTCGGATAGTTTGCCGGACTGTATGTAATGCCGGACGATATTCCAGAGTTCTTGCAAGTCAGTTGCCGAAGCGGGCAAATCCCGGTCCGTAAAGGATAAAAAGGAGGAGAGGAAGGCCCGCTCGGATTCGGGGCTAAAGGGGGTTACCCCTGTCCAGGTGTGGGGGGAGATGGAATTAATGAGCGCCAGCAGCCGCACTTTTTCTCCGCTCGCTTCCAACTGCCGGGCCATCTCGAAAGCAATGGTGCCGCCGATACACCAGCCGGCCAGGGCATATGGGCTGTTGGGTTGGATGATTCGCACCTGTTCCAGGTAATGGGAGGCCAGCTCGGTTATGGATAAATTAGCGGGGGCTAAACTCTTCATCAGGAAGCGCAGCCCGTAATAATTCAACCTGTCGGTAAAGTGCCGGCATAATTTATAATAGTTATTTACCTCGCCGTTGCCTGCGTGTACCATGAAGAGGTTGCTTTCAGCCCCGCCCCGGCGAAGCGGGATGATATTTTGGCTCGCGAAATCTTTATTAAGCACCGCCAATTCGCTGATCCGGGCAGCCTGTTTTTGGAGGGTAGGAAGTTCGTAGATGTCGCTGATGGACATCTCCACACCGAATTCGGCATGAACGGCGGTAACCAGGCTCACTACGTCCAGAGAGTCACCTCCCAGGTCGAAGAAATCCTCGCCGGAACCAACGTTTTTTACGCCCAGCCCCCTTTCCCAAATAGCGGACAGTTTGATTTCAAATGGGTCTGTCGGGGGTTCGAAGTTTTTGCGGGTTACCTGTGACCTGTCCGGTTCCGGCAGGGCTCGCCTGTCGATTTTTCCGCTGGAATTCAAGGGGATTTCGTCAATCAGCATATAATAGGAAGGGACCATGAATCCGGGGAGTCTTTTTAAAAGCTCGCCTCGCAGCGCCTTAAAGTCCGGGCGGGAACCTTTTTTAGGCACAATATACGCACTAAGGGCTTTTTTGCTCCGGTCCTCGATATCCAGCACTACTGCATCCGAGACTTCGGGGAACCGGCGTATGGTATTTTCAATTTCTCCCAGCTCGATTCTCAGGCCGCGGATTTTAACCTGTGAATCAACACGCCCCAGGAAAGCGATTTCACCCTTGGGGTACCACCTTCCCAGGTCGCCGGTACGGTACAACCTCTCGCCGGGTATAAAGGGGCTGGGAATAAACCTTTCCGCGGTCAGCCCGGGGTTGTTCAGGTAACCGCGTGCCAGGCCCCTGCCGCCGATATAGATTTCGCCAGGCACGCCGATGGGCACCATGTTCATGTGCTTGTCCAGGATGTAAACCTGGGAACCGTCAATGGGGCGTCCGATGTTGATTTCGTTGGTGTTTGTCAGGTTCTTGAAGGTGGCCGCGATAGTGATTTCCGTCGGCCCGTAAGCATTTAGGATTTCGGCGCCGGACACCTCTTTGATCCGCTTGAGGAGTTTGTCGGGGAAAACGTCGCCGCCGATCATGATTTCCTTGAGGCGAAGGAAGCATTCCCGGCTGCCGGGGTCATCCAGCAGCAGCTGCATGCGCATCGGCGTGCTCAACAATTTGGTTACCCCGTGCCTGAGGATGAGGTTTTTTTGGAGCGAGGGGATGACTTGTTCTTTTTCATCGGCTATTACCACCTTCATCCCGTTGACCAGCGCGGGAAAAACCTCCAGGATGAAAAGGTCGAAGGCCACCGTGGACAGAGACAGGACGGCTTCGCCGGGCTTGAAGTACATTACTTTTTTGAGGGCGTGCACCAGCGAGCAGAGGCCGGAGTGTTTGATCATGACTCCCTTGGCGAGCCCCGTGGAGCCGGAGGTGTAGATGATATATGCCAGGTCGTCGGGTTTGTTGACCGGTGCCGGGCGCTCGGTCGGTGCGACGGCAATCCGCTCGTCATCCGGGCGCATCACCAGCCGGGGGTTCAGGGAAAACCGGGCCGCCAGCTCGTTTGTTGTAATGATATATTTTGCGCAGCTGTTTTGTAACGTGTATTTAATCCGGTCCTCGGGATAAGCGGGGTCAATAGGCAGGAACGCGCCGCCGGCTATGATCACCCCCAGCATGGAACCGACTATCTCGCTGCAGCGCGGCAACATAACCGCTACGATGTCATCCCGCTTGAGTCCTGCCCTGCGGAGGGAATTAGCCAGGCGATTGGCTGTGGCGTCCAGTTCGGCGAATGAAACCGGCCGGTTTTGGAATACCACCGCTTCTCCAGCGGGTGAAAGGTCAACCTGTTTTTGGAAGAGTTCGACAAAGGTGCTGTTAGGGCTGTGGGTCGAGGTCTTCGGGTTAAAGCCCTGTATACGTTGCAATTCCTCGCTCCCGATTATGCTGAGAGAATGGAGGGGCTTGTCCGGATTATCGAGGGCATCATCAATGAGACATTTGAAGTGACTGTGGATGAAGTCAATTTCCCGGTCCGGGAAGCAGGAGGTATTGTAGTCGTAGTTAAGGATCAAAGAGCCCTCGTCATCCCGGTCATTGATATGAATGATCAGCGGTTCATTTTGATAGCCCGAAAAATGCCAGCGGGTTGAACCGTCCCACTGTTGGATTTCTTTGGATGTTTTGGCGTTCTGGTAAGATATTGTTATTTCAAAAAGGTTTTCCGCCACATGGTGATTTTTTCTAACTTCGCGCTGAAGCAGGTCGTAGGGGTACTGCTGGTGGCGCAGGACGGAAAGCCAGTTAGTCGTTATACTGTGCGCATAATCAATGCAGCTGGCGGACTCGTCAATCCGAAAACGCAGGGGAACGGTGCTGATAAACATCCCGGTGATTGATTTTTCCCTGGCGTTAAGACGGTTTAGCACCGGGGTTCCGAGCACGATGTCTTCGGAACCTGTAATACGGTTGATGTATATCGTCAGCATGGTAAGAAAGAACGAGAATACGGTAATCCCTGTTTTTCCACAGAATTTTCGGATGCGCTCGGCCTCTTCCCTGGAGAGGAGAAAAGCCTTGCGGCGGGCAGTAAGACTCTTTTTCGACGGTTTTTTGGTCTGCAGCGTTACCAGGTCCGGTATGGGGGTGAATTGATTGATCCAGTATTCCCGGTCTTTGTTAAATCTATCAGAGGCCAGGTATTTTTGTTCCCTGGCTATGTATTCCGAATAGGCCGGCGCCGGAGAAACATCCGGTTCCCGGCCTTCGCAAAATATACGGTAAGCTTTCATAATCTGTGAGTTGAGGAGCATTTCAGTCCAGGCATCCGTTATGATGTGGTGAAAATTACAGAAAAAGCCGCCCTCGGCGTCGCTGAGTTTAAACATGGCAAAGTAATATAAATCGGAATCAATGAAACGGAGGGGTATACGCGAAAGCTTGGCATCCCATTTATACAGCTCATCCAGAGGTTTTCCCGTAAAATCAAAAAAATCCACCTTAAACGAATGATAAGGCCTGTAGTACTGCAGGGGGGTAGTCCCCTGTTCAATTATTCGTGTGCGCATACCCTCGTTAATCCTAACCACATGGTTAATGGCTTTTTCCAGCGCGTGGTAATCAACCTTTTCTTTGATGCGGACCGTTCCGGAGATATTAGATACGCTCGTTCCCGGAAAAGTCTTTTCGACATACCAAATACGTTTTTGGGGGTGGGTCAAAGGATATAAATTATTCAAGGGTTTTCCTCCCGGGTAAAATATAGACAATTTGCGGCATTTTTTTAGCCCATGCTATTATTATAGAATAAACGGATATAAAATTGTCATAGATATTTTTCGGATACGGCTCAGAACTCGCTGAAAATATGATATAGTCAAACTCAATGGTAAAAGATTCCTTGTAATTATTAAAGACCCCCATACGGAAAGTTCACGCTCCGGGGGCCTTTTTGTTTTAGCGCTTAAACACAATCCAATATCCTTACGAATCCCTGCTTACTCTACCACAATGCTTTGCAGGGCCTTTTCTTTATTCTCGTCTCTTTTTTCGTCCAGGTACTTGCTTGTGGCTTTGCATATTGCCTCAATCAGCTCTGCTTCGCATTTTTTCATTTCTTTGGCTATCCGTTCGGGCATTCTGGCGGTTATTTCGTCCATGATCTTAAGCTTGAGCGATAAAAGTTCTTCGAGTAGCGTCTCGCTCATTTTTTCTCACCCTCCTTTCCAAACCGTATTTTCAAGACCTCATCCGCAAATCTGGCTCCTTTGACCGCCAACCCCTGCAAAGTCCTCGGCAGCGTAATGACCCGCTTGATGTTTCCCACTCTTACTATCAGTTCATCGCCTTTCAGGTTCAGGGACAAATCCTTCTTTTCGGCAAACGGCATATAGAGGTCCATGGCGTATTCGCCGCCTTCCTTCTTTACTTGTTGCGTCCTGATGTTGTATTTGATTTCCACCGGGTCCTCGTTGCCGAAGATTTCATTTCCCATCCTGGCCAGCATTCCCGCGCCCACCACCTCTCTTTCAAATAACGGCGCGTAGTAGATGGGAATAGGGGAGAAACTTTCCTTAATCATATCGATATATTTCTTTTGAATGTCTTTCCAGACCACGAAGTAATCGTCCGACACGCCGTCAGGTATTACCCTGTTGACTATAACGGCGTCCACGTTATAGTCGTAAATATTCAGGCAGGTAAAGCTCCTTTGCGCTTCTTTAATCACCATTTTTTCAGGGTTTACCACGATCCTTATGCTGGTAACGTCCCTGTCGGAAAGTATTCGCCTCATCTCGTCAAGCTGCGTGTAAACGGTCTCGATCTCGCCCATCACCTCGTCGGTGGGCATCGGCACTCCAAGCAGCGGCTCCACGACGGGCCGCACTATTTTGATTGCCTTCCTTTTCAGCGGGAAGAGCTTATCCATCCACCACCTGAGCATGTCGGGGAAGCTTAAAAGGGCCAAAGTCTCCCCGGTAGGCGCGCAGTCAACGATAATAACGTCGAATGCCTTTTGCCGGTAATAATCGAGCAGCCTGAGCAGGCTCATCAAGTCCTCCATACCGGGGAATACGGTAAGCTCTTCAGTGGTTATATCCTTTATGGACTTTGCCGTAAACAGGTTTGTCAGGTAATCCTGCACCTTGGCCCACCCTTTTTCTGCTTCGTGGATCGGATCGATTTCCTGCGCCCAAAGGTTTTTTTCCACCTCTACCGGCTCTGGCGAAAGTTTCATGTCCAGCGAATCGCCCAGGCTGTGAGCCGGGTCGGCGCTGACCACAAGAGTTTTCAGGCCCAGGTCTGCGCTTTTGAGCGCCGTGGCGGCGGAAATGCAGGTCTTGCCGACGCCGCCTTTTCCGGTATAGAGTATAATTCTCATCATTATTTCCCCTTTCAAATTAAATGCTTAATGAATATTACGGATTACGAAATTTATGGCAGTATTTAAGCCCGTTTTTTCGGGCCGGGCAAGCACGCGGTCAGTTGATGGCCGGAACAGCAAACAGTCACTCGATGTCGATTTTTTTGATTTCGGCCTTTTCTTTGCCGCCTTCGCTTCTTCCAGGGCGGTTCTTATTTATTATGTCAAAAATCTTGATAAAAATCCTTAAAAGGAATTCCTGTTCCTCTTCCGTCAGTCCCTCCTTGATCATCTGCATATACTCGTTTCCCTTTTGTTTGATGGTGTTTATCAACTCTTTTCCTTTGCCGGTGAGCCTGATGACGACGATTCTCCGGTCGGAATCGCTCCTTTCCCTTACCAGGAAGCCCTTTTTGACCAGACGGTCGACGATGCCCGTGGCCGTGCTCATGGGTATGTTCACGTGGCCGGCGATCTGGCTCATGATTATTTCGCCGTGTCGTTCCACCAGCAGCAGAGTGAACAACTCCTGTTTGGACATCGCCAGGTCGATGGCAATCCACTCTTCGGGGAAAAAGAGCTTTTTCATGTTGTCCACAAAAAGGTCAAGCATGTCGTTGTAGTTCAATTTCCGTCCCTCCCCAGCCATATATTACGAGATGCGAAATATTTCAATTACATAATAACGCGCCGAACAAAAGAAATCAAGAGCCATTTTTTGCTTTGAATAAATTTTGTCGCCAGCCGAAGCAGAAGGTTAGTAGTTAGACAATACGCCACTTGCTGCGTCATCCGAAGGATGGAAATTCTATTCTCATGGTAGATAGATATATAGATATAATAAAGCAGGAAAATTAATAAGCAATGGCGAACAGGCTATTATAACAATTGACCGGTTTGCCCGGTTCGACTGATCTGCATCGCATTATGCCAAAGCATGAGCGAACCCCGGCATGCTGTAAACAACAAAAATCAAAGGGACTGTGCAAGGATGAAAAAGAAGCTGCTTGATTTTGAATCGGGATTGTTCCGGTCGTTCAATTACCGGAACTATCGTCTTTTTTTCGGGGGGCAGTGCATTTCTTTAATCGGCACATGGATTCAACTCCTGGCGATGAGTTGGCTGGTTTACCGCCTGACGAATTCGGCGCTCTTGCTGGGCATCGTCGGCTTTGCCAATGAACTGCCCGTTTTTCTTTTTACCCCGTTTGCCGGCGTCCTGGCTGACCGATGGAAAAGGCATCGCGCCCTGCTGGCGACCCAAACCCTGGCCATGCTCCAGGCCCTGGTCCTGGCGGCCTTGGTCCTGACAGGCCGCCTTCAAACCTGGCAAATCATATGCCTGGGGGTGTTTTTGGGGTGTGTTAACGCCTTTGATATGCCCATCCGGCAGTCGTTTATCGCCGACCTGGTCGATAAAAAAGAGGACCTTGGCAATGCCATCGCTTTGAATTCATCGATGTTCAATGCCGCCCGCCTGGTGGGACCGTCAATCGCGGGGATACTGGTTTCTTTAGTCGGCGAAGGGCTTTGTTTTCTGGTGAACGGGATAAGCTATTTTGCGGTCATTGTGGCCTTGCTGGCGGTGAAAGTTACCGGCAGGCCGGCGGAGAAACGGCGAGGCGGGGTCTTCCAGGATTTAAAGGAAGGTTTTTCTTATGCTTATGGTTTTATTCCTATCCGCTATATTTTGCTCCTTTTGGCCCTGGTCAGTTTAATCGGTATGCCGTACACCGTCCTGATGCCCGTTTTTGCCAAGGACATCCTTGGCGGAGGCCCGCACACCCTGGGGTTTTTAATGGGGGCCACTGGCCTGGGGGCATTGATCGGCGCGGTTTATTTGGCCTCGCAAAAAGGGCTTTATGGGGTAATCAACAATATCCCATTGGCGGCGGGCGTTTTCGGTGCAGGGCTGGTGGCCTTTTCCCATTCCACGGACTTGAGGCTTTCTTTGGCTTTTTTGCTAGTCAGCGGTTTTGGGATGATGGTCCAGATGGCTTCAAGCAACACAGTGCTGCAGACGGTGGTCGACGACAACAAGCGGGGGCGTGTGATGAGCTTTTACGTCCTGTCTTTCCGCGGCATGGCCCCGTTCGGCAGCTTTATGACCGGCGCGCTGGCGGACAGGATCGGCGCTGTAAACACTTTGCTGTTCGGCGGTCTGGCTTGCCTTTTGGGAGCTGTAGTATACGCGAGCAAACTCAAGCATTTGCGAAGCGTTATTCTTAAAGCATATGCCGACAAAGGCCTGGCCTGAGCATTGACCTCGCAAGAAAAAACGGCGGCGGCAAGACGCGGTGCGCTGGAATTCGAAAACGGAATGAGGTATTGTGCCGGGGCGGGAGGATTTCCAAAGGAACGCGTCGAAAAATATTAAAAGTAAATTTGAGTAAATTATTGAGGGGAGCTAATGAGGCCATGGGCCCGAAAATATTTTACAAAGTCAGCTACGGGCTCTATGTGATTGGTTCCGCCAGGAAAGGGGCTTTCAACGGACAGATTGCCAACACGGTTTTCCAGGTCTCGGCGGATCCGGCCACGGTGGCAGTGAGTATCAACAAGAACAACCTGACCGGCGAGTTTATTAAAGACAGCGGGGTTTTTTCAGTTTCCATATTTACCTAAAACGGCCGCCCTGGATTTCATCGGCCGTTTTGGTTTTAAATCAGGCAGGGATATCGATAAGTATCAAGGGGTTTCCTTCAGGCAGGGCATGACTGGAGCGCCTGTTTTGCTGGAACAGTCCGTCGGCTTTATCGAAGCCGGGGTGATAAACAGCCTTGATGTGGAGACCCACACCCTGTTTATCGGAAGGGTGGTCAATGCCGGGGTGTTCAGCGACGAAGAATCCATGACCTAGGTGCTCACGGCAAGATATATCTGTGTGGGGTCTCCGACGATCAATAACAACATGCTTCCGACAGCGGCGGCGTTTTTAACCTACCTGAAGGGGCTTGCTCCCAAAAACAGGGCTGGGATGGCCTTCGGCTCCTATGGCTGGAGCGGGCAAAGCCCAAGCCAGGCGGAGGAGGTTTTGAAGAGCATGGGATTCGTTATCCTGGATCAGGCGAGAATCCAGTACGTTCCAGCAGGCGACCAGCTGGCAGAAGTAACGGCGAAACTGGAGCAAGGGATAGAATCGCTAAAGGAGTAGAGATATATGCTGCCGGGTAATCGCAGGATAAGAATAATTCGGGATCATGAAAGAACGAAAAGCGTAATAAAGGCAGTGATTCCTTTTGCTGTGGGTTTAATAGTCGCCGGGGCAACATTTTTTACTGTTGGCTGGTGGGGCTTTCTGGTAATTTTTCCCTGGATGGGTTTTGCTGTATCATTAGGTGTATATCTTATCCAGGTTTTGTCCCCCCAAAAGAAGAGTCTTGCGCGTCGCATTACAATTCTGATGGTTCTGCCGGCATTATTACTTTTCGTACCGGTAGTAAACAACGAGAATTTCCAACTTGAAGGAATAGTATTACTCATTTTGATAGGATATTTCTCGAAAGGAATAATTCATTATGAGATTGCGAAGGTATTCGGTCCGTTGATTTGGGGACGAGCGTTTTGCGGTTGGGCGTGCTGGACGGCAGCCGTTTTAGAATGGTTACCTGTTGAAAAAGCCGGAAAAATCTCACCAAAGCTAAAGAAATTGAGATTTATAAGCCTGCTTATATCGATTTTGCTCCCATTAATTCTGGTTTTATTTTTTGCTTATGATGTCAGGAACGATTACCTGCACAAGAAAGAAATGGTCTGGATGTTCACGAGCAATGCTGTCTATTATTCATTATCCATCTCGATGGCCTTTGTATTAAGGGACAAAAGAGCGTTTTGCAAAATAGCCTGCCCGGTATCGCTGGTGATGAAAGTACCAGCAAAAGTCAGCCTGATCAAAATAAGACCGTCGGATAAAACATGTTTGAAGTGTGGAAAATGCACTGAGATTTGCCCGATGGATATTGATGTAATGTCATATATAAGTCAGGGTAAAAAAGTTCAAAGCACGGAATGCATATTATGTTTTGAATGCAGGATGAACTGCCCGGCTGGAGCGATTAAATAAACAAACCTCTATAAAATACATCGGGGAAACCTAAAGAAGGCCGCATTGTACACCTGAAAAAGCGCCTGCAAGCATAAGGTTAGTTGAAGCAATATGCTTCATAGGGGGGATAAATATACACCTTACAATTCATCTCAGGTCTGTGAAAGCTGAGGTAGCCTTGCCCGTTCATTATAACCACATCGTCCAGGCTGCTGTTTACAATTCCATTGAGCCCGAAATGGCCGATTTCCTTCATCAAAAGGGGTTTCTTGATGGGGGAAGGACATTTAAGATGTTTGCCTTTTCTCTCCTGCGGGGCCCGTTTGTGTTTGACAGGAGCCAGAATTTGATCATATTTACAGGCGAAATCCGGCTGACCGTTTCTTCGCCGGTGGACGATTTTTGCCAGTCTCTGGCCAATACTCTGCTGACCAGGGGATATATAAGGCTGGGTGAAGCGGAAACGGCAGTTGAAAAGATTTATGTCCAGAAATTCAAGGTCGAAAAAGAGGAGGTCATCCTAAAGACACTATCTCCGGTTGTTTTGTACAGCACCTTGTTGAGGCCGGACGGGCGCAAGTACACCTGTTATTTTCAGCCCGGTGAACCTGATTATGAAAAGCTGTTAAGCAGCAACCTGCAAAAAAAATACCGGGCATTTTACGGAACCGAACCACCCCCGGAAATGATAAAGGCCAAAGCGGCGGGAAGACAGAGGATGCATATCATCAATTACAAGGGGACTATTATCAAGGGTTATTCCGGCAAAATACTGCTGGCTGGCCCTGTTCCCCTGCTGCAGCTGGCGGTGGACGGGGGCTTAGGCGGGAAGAATGCCCAGGGATTCGGGTGCGTAGAGATTGCAGGGCCCGCAAAGCGATAACACACCGTTTGGCGGTGTGTTATCAAATCCTTGTAGGTAGGCTAATTATGGAATAACAAACTAAAGAAAACAAATTTTTCAATTCCTAAATATAAGGTAACTATTAAGGTAACTATATTAGAATTATAAGGCTGAACAGGTAACATGGCTACAGGAAAAATATACCTTGACAATATTTTTTGAATAATATAATTTTAACTAGATAAAACAAATAAGGAATTCGGAAATACCCAAACAATTCCAGGCAGAAAATGGTAAATTGTAATTAATAAGGTATAGTAAAAGAGATATTTTTGCCGAGAGGTGATGAAGAAAGAATCAAGAGAGCATAGCGGAAATACAGGGGATAAAAAAGAGAAAAGCAGAGCTAATCCTTACACATAAGGATATAAGAAAAACTGGTATAGTTAGAGGATAGTGCTAAGCGGCGACAGATGAGCCAAAAAGACCTCCACCCAGATAACAAAATCGTTTTTCATAGCGTGTTTCACCCAGGCATCCAGGTGCTGGTTCATATCAATTAAGTGACTACGCCAGAACCAGGTCTGTGAGCAAAAATACATTTCCAGGCTGGAGAATTGCGGGGAGTTTTGGTAAACAGGCGCAAATCGTCGTGAGGTTTAGTATAAACCGTGCGACCGTAGGGGAAGGGGAGCAAGGGGAAGAACAACCGAGCGCAAATTTCACCTGTTTACTGCCAGCAACCGCGGGACAGCGCCACTTTAACCTGGAGCGTTCCTGGTCAAAGCCAGCAAATACCATGAGATGGCCGGCAGGACAGCGAGGGATACCATACTCATTAACCTCCGTGGGAGGAGGCAAGCGGAAATGTCCTGGGTTTTTGGGATTCAAATCAATAAACGGCTCAATGTTCCAGCGTTCATGTAACACATAAAAGTCATAGACATCAAAGGGTCAGGGATGGGATTCCTATTAACAGAAACATCCACTAAACACCTGGCAAAGGCCAACTGGATCAACGATCAACCTTTCGGGAAGGGACAAAAGGCATTGGTCTTTCAGAGCTTGAGCTACTAATCTTTTGACAATACCGGGGTGTTTAGGAGTCAACTTTTCCTTACTGTTTAAACCTCTTTTTTGGCTTGAACTTGGGCAGGCTCAGTTTCAAGCGTCTTTCCCGGGACTTCTTTCGGTCCTCCAGCCAAGTGCGGTTGAAGAAATCATAGAAAGTATCAACTGCAGGGGATTTACCAGGAGCTAATTGCTATGTTCAGGGGGCCAAACAGCACAAGCGTTGAAAGGAA
>JANLFJ010000054.1 GCA_024655825.1 Peptococcaceae bacterium
TAATTATTGAGATTTTATTCCCATATTTTATGGTTATTTCGTAAACTCACGCTAGATGTTTTCATTTTTGACAGAACATACTTTGCCGGCCTGCCCAGTGATATTAAAACCGCCATCAGGGAAGCCGCCAATGAAGCAGCCCAGTGGAGAACGGAATTCGAGCTGGCAAACGAAGACGCGTATATAAAGAAGTTTGAAGCCAAGGGCGTGACAGTGATTGATCCCGATATAAAGACATTCACGGCGAAACTGGAAGGGTTTATCAACGATTTCCCCGAACTGAAGGATTATGTGGCCAAGATAGAGGCTCTGAAGTGATCGATTGCTGCAGGCATTATAATGACGTGGTGCCGGCCGGCAGCCCGTCATTATAATAAGCTGGTTTGGAGGGGTGAGAATGAAGAAAAAAATACGGTTAATGCTCGACATGATTGACAGGTACGCAATGGTTTTGCTGTCGCTGTTATTTACGGTGATGGTTGTTTCTATCTTTTTGCAGGTAGTGATGAGGTATGTGTTTCATTCCGGGAACGCCTGGGCGGAAGAATTGGCGAGGTATTCCTTCGCCTGGCTGGTCATGATCGGTTCGGCCATCGCAGTAAGAAGAGGCAGGCACATGAGGATAGATTTTCTGATAAATCTGTTCCCGCCTGTATTTAAAAAAACCGTTGAAGCGGTTTTAAACGTTTTATTGGCGTTGTTTCTTGTGGTAATGACCTTATACGGAATCAGGCTGGTTTTATTGACGCAAAGGCAGCTTTCAACAGGTTTGGGTATTCCAATGGCCTATGCTTATCTGGCGATCCCGACCGGCGGCGTCTTAATGCTGGTCTATTTGCTTGAGACGATGTTTAACGATTTTTGCGGCAACATATTGAGGGGGGATGAATAAGCATGGCGGCGGTATTAATCATAGGAATAGTCGTTTTTACTCTCCTCGGAGTTCCCATCGGCTATGTTTTGGGGATTTCTTCCATGCTGGCCCTCATGTATCAAGGAAATTTGCCCTTGATAGTAATCCCCCAGAAGATCTTCACCGGGATAGACTCGTTTCCCATTCTGGCCATCCCCTTTTTTATCCTTGCCGGCAACCTGATGACCGTGGGCGGCATAAACAAAAAGATTATAGCTTTTGCCAACTCCATCGCCGGCTGGATCACAGGGAGCCTTGCCATTGTGACCGTGGTCGCCTCGATGTTCTTTGCCGCAATTTCCGGTTCGGCGGTGGCGACGGTTTCCGCCGTCGGCGGGCTTACCATCCCCGCGATGAAAAAAGAAGGATACAGCGCTCCTTTTGCTGGAGCCGTGGCTTCTTCCGCCGCGGTGTGCGGACCCATTATCCCGCCCAGCATCCCATTGATCGTGTACGGCGCCGCTCTTGGGATGTCGATCAGCGACCTGTTTATAGGCGCATTATTGCCCGGGATACTGCTTGGGATTATTTTATGCGCCACAGCCTACATTATATCGAAAAAACACGGATTCCCAAGGCATGACCGGGCTTCCGCCTCTCAAATAATCAAAACGGCAAAGGAAGGCCTTTGGGCGCTGATTATGCCGCTGGTCATCCTGGGAGGTATTTTTGGCGGCGTTTTTACCCCCACCGAAGCGTCGGTGGTAGCGGTGGTCTATGCCTTAATCGTCGGTTTTTTTGTTTATAAAGACCTGAAACCAAAAGACTTGCATGGAATTTTGGTTGATGCGGCCATCGGCACTTCGGTAATCATGATTATCCTGGCCACCTCAAAGGTCTCCAGCTGGATTGTGGTTACTTCACATTTGCCCGATCTGATTTCAGGCGGCATCCTGGACTTTACCAGCGGCAGAGTGGGCGTATTACTGCTGGTCAACCTGATTCTCCTGGTGGTGGGCTGCCTGATGGAGGCCAACGCGGCCATCGTAATTCTGACCCCTGTACTCGTGCCGTTAGTGGCAAAAGTAGGCATGACACCGCTGCACTTCGGAGTAGTCATGACCTTTAATCTGTGTTTGGGTCTCCTGACGCCTCCCGTGGGAGCAAGTATTCTGATCGGGAATGACATTGCCCAGGAAAAGATGGAAAGAACGGTTGCGGCCGCAGTGCCTTTCTTCCTGGTGGGCCTCGTTATTTTGGCCCTGATCACCTTCATTCCGGCATTGGTAACATACCTGCCTAATATTTTATTCTGAGTTTGTCAGTACACCGCATAAAGCCCTTGTAATTTAAGGCTTTTTATCGCGATAATGTACATATTGTACCCACAACAACCTCTTACCACCTAAATTCGCTGGCTTCTTCTACGGGCAGAGTGCTTTAAGGCGGGGCTATTCGTAATATACCTAAGATTTTATCTTGTTTATATCAAGTCTATTTATATTCAATTAATTCAATTTGCTCTCCATCAGGTCCTCTAAAAAATGAGTTTCTCAAACCACCAGGGCTATATATACTATGATCTCTAAAAATAGGTTCAATAAATGTATTAACTCCTTTTTCCTGTAACTGTTTAACAACTATTTCTATATTATTTACTTTTAGACATATATGATTAAAATATCCATCATCAGAAAGTATCATTTGTTCAGGAAAACTTGGCTCTTTTAACTCAATAACAAAACCATTTAATTCAAGTAAAGTCAATTTCCAATAATGTCCCGGCTTATTAGCAACATAAGTAACGGTTTGGTCAATCATTTTAGCTCCCAGCATAGAATAAAAGTTGATTGATCTTTCTGTATTTCTAGTATGCAAAGCTACATGATGTAATCCAAGAATACCTTCCATAAATCCTATACGCCCCTCTCCGAAAAATTAGGTGATGATATAGTTTATATTTTAGAATATCGGTCGCCGGTATCAATCTATTTAAATGTAGTATACAAAACAATGAAAATGCTAGGTAAGTCGGCGGTCCCCCGACATACCCATTTCCTGAAATGTCTGTACCATATTCTGCTGAAATGACATAATAACATAAATACATAATTAAAATAATATAGATATAAATATATCTAGGTATGGTATAGATATAGCTTTTTGGGCTGTTAATCTGGTTTTCCAAACCTGTTTGGGGTAACTAAACACGGCCGAATTACGCATAATAACCAGCCCTGAAGCCTTCAGCATATGCATCCAACCCTTTACCAGGCTGGATAGCATCGCCAACCATCACAACCTTTTGTGCCATTCCTTTCAATTTTTCTCCTAATTGATTTGCCGATCGGGAACCAACAGCGATGACAACATTATCCACTTCCGTAATAGTCTTAATCTCACCTTCCTGTTCATAAAACACTGTATGTTCCTCAATACGCAGAACTTTTGCTTTCACTAACTGAGTTACCCCGTTTTCATCCAAACTCTTTTTCAAATAGTAATTCACTCCAGGTTCCCCCTCTCTTAGGATATTATCCATCATTTCCAGAATAGTTACATCTTTATCCTGAGAAGCCAGGAATGCTGCTGTTTCAGCGCCAACCTGACCACCGCCTACAACGACAACACGTTTGCCAGGATTTATACGTAATCCCAGTATTTCCGCTGCCGTAGTAACATGAGGGAGATCTACGCCAGGGATTGCTGGAATCAAAGGAACAGCACCTGTTGCTATAATAATCGTATCAAAATAACCTGCTTCTATTGTATCTTCCCTTATCTCAGTGTTAAGATGAATTTCCACGCCCAACTTCTGCAACTGCGATTTTTGCCAAACGGTTAGAGTGGTACATTCTTGTTTAAATGGCCCCACTGCTGCCAGCAGCCATTGACCGCCCAGTTTACTGCTTTTTTCGTACAGAGTTACTCTATGCCCCCGTCTGGCTGCCGCAATAGCAGCTCCCATACCAGCTATACCGCCGCCTATAACGGCCACCTTTTTGCTCGCATTAGCTGGCCTCCAGGTATATTCACTTTCTTGGCCGAGTATTGGGTTTACTAAACATTGTATAGGTTTACACCCTCTTTTCAGGTTTCCGATGCAACCCTGCATACATCCTACACAATAATTTATCTCATCAATTCTACCTTCTTTTACTTTTTTAGGCAATTCCGGATCGGCCAGTGAGCTTCTTCCCATTGCAATTAAATCAACTTTGCCACTACGTAAAATTGATTCAGCTATATAAGGATCATTAATGCGACCGTTTCCAATTACTGGTATTGATACTACTTTTTTAATCTCTTCTGCATAATCAATATTATAAGCACGCGGTATTGCATTAGGACATACTGGGAAAAATCCCTTGGTCGCATGAGAACCTACAGAAGCATTGATTGCATCAATGCCTGCTTCTTCCAACATTAGGCAAAAAGCCCTAGTATCGCCGATATTTAAACGGGCTCCATCCATCATTTCAGTGGTGGAGATGCGGTAGATTAAAGGATAATCTGGGCCTACTTGCTGGCGTATGGCAGCAATCACCTCTAAGGCAAATCTGGCTCTGTTTCGAAGACTTCCGCCGTATTCATCGGTGCGTTTATTGGAAAAAGGCGATAAAAACTGCTGTATCAGGTAACCGTGCGCTCCATGAATCTCAATAGCATCATAGCCTGCTGCTTTGGCCCGGCGTGCTGCCTGAGCGAAATCATCGATGATTCTTTTGATTTCTTTTACTGTAAGTTCCCTTGGCACATCTTCTGGTTTATTCGCTCGCGTAGGATCGGGCAAACTCGAAGGGGCTACCGGCTCTCCTTCTGCTTCAAGCTTTCCAGTCTGTCTACCGCCATGACCAAGCTGTATACAAATTTTTGCACCATTCTTGTGAATAGTATCCACCAGTTTTTTGTTTCCTTCGATATGAGCATCATCCCAAAGGCCTAAGCAATTGAAAAAAGCTCTACCCTGAATAGAAATAGCCGTTAATTCAGTTGTAATTAATCCCCAGCCGCCTTTTGCCCTGGCTTCCATATAAGCAATATAGCGGGGGGTTACCTTGCCATCAATATCACAATAACACGTTTCCATAGCCGATATGCACAAGCGATTTTTTAGCTTTAAACTTCCTATCTGAAACGGCTGGAACAGTAGATCAAACATGATAATTCCTCCCACTCGTCACCTTACTAAATTATAACAATAGCCCACATTAAACACCCTTGATAAAATTGGAGTGTTGTTAGGGTGTTTAATGTGGGAGATAGCAGTTTTCACTTCTATGCCAAATCAGTATACAAGCAAATAGTAAGTAAGGTGTACTATTTTATTTTATGACACCCCATGCCTTGCAAGCTTCTTCACCATATTTTTCAATGAAGTATTTGCGAACAGGCTGTACAGCATCTTTAAAGACTTGCAATTTTTCGGGGCTTAATTCAGTAATTTTTACGCCATAGTCTTTTGCTATAATTTGTTTAATTTCTTTTTCCTGTTTTTCCAGGTAATCTCTTCCATATTTCGCTGCCTCAATAGCGCACTGCATTAGAAGTCCCCTGGTATCTTGACTAAAAGATTCCCAACTCTTTTTATTTGCTACAAACCACCAACCATCATATTGCCAGTTCCACTCTGTCAAATATTTCTGAACCTCATGAATATGGGCTGAGTATAATGTCTGGTAACCATTCTCCTGACCATCAATCGTCCCCTGCTGTAAAGCCGTAAACACTTCGCTCCAGTTCATTGCAACGGGATCGGCACCAAAAGTCTTGAATACCTTAATTCCTACTTCACCGCTTGGAATTCTAATTTTTAAACCTTTAAGATCTTCCGGTGCCTTGATTTCTCGCTTACTATTGGTGAGTTGCCTTAAACCGTTGTGCATACCAGCCAGATATACAATTCCTTTTTCATCAAGAATTTTAGCATAGTACTTACCGCCGGTACTATCCATCTTCTCTATAGCTTCAGCGTAGCTTGCAAAGGTAAAAGGTATTTGATGGGTTTGGAATCTCTCATCAAGGCTGCTAAGATTTGCACCAGAGAAACATCCCAGCTCAAAACTTCCCCCTTGAGCCAGAAGTTCAGGACCTTTAGCCTGATTCCCACCGGTCAACTGAGCATTAGGATAAACATCTATTATGATATTTCCGCCGCTTAATTCTTTAACCTTATTGGCCATGTATTTGCCAGCTATTGCATCAATACCTTTGTCAGTTCCAGACGTAGACATCTTTAATTTCAGTTTTTCATATTTGCTGCCAGAGCTGTCAGCAGAAGAGGAGCCTTTGCTTCCACAACCCACCAGTATGGTCATTACTAACGTCATTAATGTAAATAAAACAAATATCTTTTTCATTTATATGTCTCTCCTTTCTTAATATTAATATATTTGTTTTTTTACTAAATACATAATTCTTACATTATCATTACCTCCCCCCTTTATATATTTGATGGCCTACAAAACGCCAAACAAGTTGTTATTTCATAATGAGATTAGGAAGGAATAAACAAATTTTAGGGAAATAACTAGTAATTATTAGGCTTATTAATGACGCTAGTACAAATGGCACAACAGCCCTTGAAATCTGTGCCAAGGTAACATTGCCTAATCCGCAGGCAACATATAAGTTTAGGCCAACAGGGGGCGTAACCTGACCGATAGCAATGTTTACAACCATCAAAGTACCAAATGCAATTGGATCAATCCCTAATTTTATTGCAGCAGGATATAGTATTGGAGTTAATATCAAAAAACAAGAAGTACCGTCAAGGAAGCAGCCGGCTATTAATAGAATGATGTTAACAATTATTAAAAATAAATAAACGTTCCCAGCTGCAGTGGCAATCAAGAAATTACTGGCCGCTGATGCAATACCCATAACCGAAATAACCCAGGCAAACAAACTTGCAGTCGCGGTGATAAACATCACAACAGCCGTCTGGCTAATAGAGGTTAAAAAGACTTGATAAAGTTCCTTCATCTTTACAGTTTTATAAATAACAATGCCAACGATTAATCCGTACACTGCTGCAACAGCCGCTGCCTCGGTAGGAGTGAACACTCCGCCGTAAATACCTCCAAGAATAATAACGGGCATTAAAAGCGCCCAAAATGCATTCGTAAAAGCTTGCCAACGTTCTCTGGCATTTGCCCGTGGCAAAGTTTTTAATTCCGTTCCCCGTGTGACAATCACGGTGGCTATTACCAATAGAAACCCCATCAAAAGACCAGGAATCATTCCTGACATGAACAATTTTCCTATAGAATTACCTGTAATGGCTCCGTATAAAACAAATGTAATTGAAGGTGGTATGATACTACCTATTGCTCCAGAGGTTGCCGTCAAGGCCGAGGCTATAGGCGGATCGTAGCCCACATCAACCATTGCAGGAATGAGAATCAAACCAAGTGCGGCAACCGTGGCCGGACCAGATCCAGAAATAGCTGCAAAAAAGCAACCGACAGCAACGCACACCATGCCAAGTCCATTTCTGACATGCCCAACCATCGACTGGGCAAAATTTATCAACCTTTCAGAAATGCCAGCCTTTTCCATAATATTTCCGGCCAGGATAAAAAACGGAATGGCGAGCAGGACAAACTTGCTGCTTGCGGAATAATAGTTAACTGCTATCATATTAAAATCTATGCCTATTATTACCAAGGCAATTAAACTGGAAATACCCAGGCAAGTACCGATGGGAATATTTAGAAGTAACATTATTGCAAAAGGAATTAGAAATCCTGCAGCCTCCATATTATTTTCCTGCCTCCCTCCAAGATATTAATGCCATTTTTATAAACTGGTAACACATGTAGCAAGCACCCACCGGTATGAAGGCACCATAAATCCACTCAGGCCACTGCAAAGTCATAGTAATCTGTTTAAGTCGATATTGATTAATTACCATGAGTACACCATAATAAGCCAGAATAGCAGAGAATACAGCGGAAAGTAAATTGCCGATAAAAGCTGCCCATGCCTTGTTTTTTCCCGATAGTCTCTCAATTATCGTGCCAAGACCCAGGTGGGCCCTGCGCTTTGCTGCGATGCCGGTACCAAGAACGCATAACAGTACAAAAAGAGCAGTGGTTATTTCCTCTGTAAAAGAAATTGAAGCATGTAAACCATACCTGGAAACCACGTTTGCAAATGTGATTGCTAACATAATTGCCATAACAATAATTGATAATATTTCATCCAGCTTGCTTAGCAGATTTTTCATAATACCCCCCTCTTCCGGCTCCCCTTAAAACATTGTTTACACTAATAAGACTATCATGCTGCCTGCGGCACCATCGGAAGGATGAGAATTAATTTTCATGGTTGATTTGATTTATATACTTAACTAAGCGTATGCTTTTAGCTGTCCGTCTTGGGTTATTATCTTGAGCAACCTAATATTAATACACCCCACGGCCGGGACATATTCTATAAAACATCTTAAATAAATATGATTTCTTTTGGCTATGAACCTGGTCAAAGCCACTGCTTTATTAAGAGCAGTCACTTTGACCAGATTATTTGGACTATTAATCCTAATTACACGTAGACTTTATCCTTCTCATAAACCAGCTTATCGTCAAAGAACACCTGGACATCGGAGAAAGATACATCAACATGGCAGGGAGCCTTTACTTTGCCGCCTATTGCATAATTACTACCTATACCCATATGTCCCGTGCCCCATTTTCCTAGATCTTCCAGATTATTGGCATACATACGTGATACAGGATTCAATCCTAATCCAAATTCCGCCACATTGAACGCCGTGGGATCATCAAACGCACTTAGTATATTCCACAGATCCTTGGCCGCCGGGCTGCCTTCAGCTTTTACAACTATACCATCTTTCACTGTCAATGTAACCGGTTCATCCTTTACAACACCTACATTCATGATTCGAACATTTACCACTACTTTGCCATTGGCTGTCCCTTCAACGGGCGATATGTTGATTTCACTGTTTGGAACAGCCGCAAAATCACCAGGATTACGAAACAAACCTGTTTCATATTGTACTGGGCGTCCTTCTACAATACCTTCTAGGTCTGTACCTTCTGCCGTTTTAAATCTGAATTTCTTGGCTTTTGATAAAGCCGCTCCAAGCCGACGACCTCTCGCATCACACTCTTCGAAATCTCCAAGGATAGCGCCTGTGCACAATAAATCTTCAGTTACTTCGCACATTGTGGTTCCTCTTGCGCCATTTGCTATAGCTCTTACCCGGGCATCAGTATGGGTCTGAGAATACGTTGCTGGCAAGAAAAATACATCACATTTTTCGCATGCTGCCACAACAGGTTCCGGCAATTGAGCACCATGAGCACCTGTAGGGGGGATCATCACGATTACAGGAACACCGCCTACCGCCAGTGTTGCGCCAGCCAAACACTCAGCAATACGCAATTTATTGGTATCGGTAGAGATTACTACTTTTTCACCAGGCTTTACATTTGCACAGTGGGTTATCAGTTTATAGGCTCCTCTCATCATTTCCACTCGTAGGGATTCTCCCGGCATATAATGATAATACTGAATTGGCCATACTCCACTGTTTCTACTCATTGTTCTCTTCCTCCATTTCAATTTAAAGAATTTTTGTTCCTTGATTTCTAAAAAATTTTATTTTTCATTTATTAATACTAATCATAAAAATCCCTTGTTAAATTACCTTTATAACCCTTTTCTACAAACCGTACGCCTCGTTTTACCATTTCGGTGATACGAATAGGAACATCCCGAATTTCTGTATCGTAACGTGGCAGTTGTTTGATATTACCAATCCATTCCATATCTTCTTCTGTTAATTCAAAATCCAGAATATCAGCATTCTCCATCATTCTTTTAGGTGTTACAGTTTTAGGAATTGTAATAATATTGTTCTGGAATGCCCATCGCAAAGCAATCTGGGCTGGTGTTTTACCATACTTTTTAGCTAAGCCAACAATAACCTCGTTATTCAAAACCTCCCCTGTAGAACCACTGCCCAGGGACTGCCACGCAGTTACAGCTATTCCTTTTGCCTCACAAAAAGAGCGTATTTCGAAATTAGTAACCAAGGGATTGAGCTCCAGTTGTATGACAGCCGGCACAACTTCAAGTGCATCAAACAATTTTAATAACTGCTTGATTCTAAAATTGGATATTCCTATTGCGCGGACTCGGCCTTGACGATATATTCTTTCCATAATTTTCCATCCATTAATATAATTAACCGGCCAATGCAATATCAACAAATCAACGTAATCCAATCCCAGCCTTTGTAAGCTCTCCTCATATGCTTCTTCCACACGATTTTCATACAAATCCGTAGCCCATACTTTTGTCGTTACAAAAATCTTTTCACGAGAAATTCCGCTGTCGCGGATGCCCTGTCCTACACCCTTCTCACAGTTATAAAAAGCAGCCGTATCTATCAAGCGGTAACCGAGCTCAAGTGCTTGTCTCACAGCTACTGTTGCTTCTTCATCAGACATCTGCCAGGTGCCTAACCCCATCATAGGAATTTTCACACCATTATTAAGGAGACGTGTGATTTGGAGCACCGACTTCATATCGACTCTCCTTTCTTTTGAATATGCTGAATTCTTTTTTATTACCAGTCGGGGTATAATGATACTTTAATAGCGCCTTCTTTTCTGTCGGTTGCAATGTCCATCGCTTTTTGTATCTCGCTCATGGGGAACTTATGTGTGAGCAGTTTGCCTAAATCCACCTTGGTTGCCATTTCGATTGCTGTTTTAAAATCCCAACAATATGCCTGTGATCCTCTGATGGTCAGCTCGCGTGCTACAATTAACGGAGCTGTTAATTTCACTTCTGGATTCTCGAAGATACCAAGAACTGTTGCTACGCCACCCATATTCAAGCATTCCAAACAAGCCATAAAGGTAGACTCTATCCCCACGCATTCTATGGATTTATCCACACCGCTACCAGTAATACTTTTTACAGCTTCCTTAATATTGATTTCCTTGGTGTTAATGGTATCTGTTGCCCCCAGTTCCTTAGCCAATTCCAGTCTTGAATATATTTGATCAGCAGCGATAACCTTGCTTGCTCCCACCTTCGCGCAAAGGGCAGTTACCAGTAATCCGATTGCTCCGCAGCCCATTACCAGTACTGTTTCACCCATTCGTACATCTGCTTTCCTTACCGCATGTACTGCAACTGCCAAAGGCTCTATCAAAGAGGCTATATCGAAGCTTATATCCTCTGAAATCGGAAATACACATTCTTCTTCAATCGTAAAATATTTGCGCATGGCACCGTTGCCTTTACGATACTGGAAGCTCAATTGTTCGCAAAAACAGTAATTACCCCTTCGACAAGCTTCACATATACCGCATTTATAAACAGGTTCCACTACCACTTTCTGCCCAATTTTTAAGTTCTTTACCTCGCTGCCCAATTCATTGATTATGCCGGAGAGCTCATGCCCCAATGCCACAGGAAGCTTTGCATATGGGTGCTTACCTTTGTATATATGTAAATCACTACCGCAGATACTACAATATTTAACTTCAATCCGTACTTGATTTGGTTTTAATGGCTTGATTTCCATTGGCTCTAACTTGACTACTCCCGGTGCTTCCATAACAGCTATAAAATCTTTTTCCACAACAATTCCTCCCTTTCATTACAAAATAATAATAGTAACTACAATTATTAAATTTGTATGCTTATTATTACCTCCCCCTTTTTCGAATTATTATCTTAATACAACATGTTCTAATTTTTATCCATGTATTCCACATTAACTCTCCGCCTTACCTCAGTTGGTGTTACCTAATTTTGATACATTCAGAAAGCGAGTCGTTTAACTTGATTATCCATAATTTAGGATATTAACTGTAGATTTGGAGAACTCAGTACCAGAGAATCTTTATTTATCTGGCTCACCTTTCGGGTTGAACCCCCTATAACCATCATTTACCTCAAGGTTAAGACTAATATTCGCTCCCTTGATATCGAGCAAACATCCAGGTGGAAAACTGACCGTTACGAAAACACATTATGCGCATAATGAATTACTTACCCGATTGGTTAGTTGGTGGGAATACGAGCCCTTGCGGCACCCCTTTTTCGGTATTGCGATAGGGGTCTGACTCGCAATTGTTCGGTGGCCTACACCTGCAAAATCTGGTTCGAGTTTAATATCGGCTTCAACAGCGCTTTTACACCGTAATCTCCATCATTGTTTAAAAATAAAAGATGTAAAAGTTCCTTATTTACGGCAAGCTGGTATTAAGCCATGCAAATTCCTTCTCGTTAAATTATTGTTTATCCAAACTTCGATATCTTCTTAATGAGGAATTTATCTATGGCTCTCTCAATCTTTTAGAATCATTTTTATACAATTTATGTAGACTTAACTTATCATATTATCCTCTTGTCATAATATCACTATACTTATTCGCCACTCTTTTGATATTTCCTGCTAATAAATATATTAATTTTATTTTATTGAAATGTTTTGCTGAATCACCCTTCAAAATACTGGATAATGACGCACAAAAATACAGCCACAATCCGCCCAAATCCTTAAAAAGTCTGAGTTATTGCTCTTTCATGCTATAATTTACATTGGACTTGTCAAGAAAAGTGCAGTTTGAAAACACCCAAGAACGAATTTTCTGGAACCGGCGTGGAGCGTAGCGGAACAGAGGTTCCAGAAAATTTTCGCTGCGCCAGACGGGGGCTATGCTGCCATCGGCAGGCACTTCTCGCGGTATACCGCAGGAGGCCAGCCGCCCGGCTTTGAAGTATATATCCTCTGCCTGTTGTAGTAGACCATGATGTACCGGAAGATAACAGTCTTGACGTAAGCCATGGTGTAACGCTCAGTCCGGATCCGATACAACTTTTCCTTCTTCAGCGTTGCAAAAAAGCTCTCCATCCTGGCGTTGTCATAACAACGGCCTGTACCGCTCATGCTTTGGAACGCGCCGTAGCGGGCAAGGCTTTCCCTGAAAGCGCGGCTTGTGAACTGGCTGCCCCTGTCGCTGTGAAATATCATGCCGCGAGCAGTTCTGGACTTGCAGGCGTTCTCAAAGGCTTGTATGCAGAGTTCCTTCCGCATATTATCGTCCATCGCCAGCCCAACGATTTCGCCGTTGAAGCAATCCAATACAGCCGCCACATATAGCTTTCCGTCGGAGCACGGTACTTCTGTAATATCCGACAACCACTTTTCGTCCGGCGCTTCCGCCGTGAAGTCGCGCTGAATCAGATTTTCGCTCTTCTGTGCCTCCGCGTCCTCGCGGGTAATACCATTGGGATGGTGTTTCGGTTTCTTTAACAGACCGTTCTGCTTCATGATCCGGTAAACGGTTCTGTAGCTGACCTCTTCGCCCTTCTGAGCAAGCGCCAGATGTATCCGCTTAGCGCCATAATTATCATTATCCTCGTTTTGTCCGATGATTTCTTTTATCCTGACCAGAAGATGTTCCCGCCGCTTCGGCTTGTCCGGGGTTCTCAGGCTGCGGTAATAGCCTGATTCGCTGACAACGAGCACCCGGCACAGTTCCCTGACGTTCCATCGTTTCCGTCTAGTGCTGATATATTCATACAGCCGGCACGCTTTTACTTCTTCCGGTCTTTTGCGAAAAAACCCAGCGCATCCTTCAGTATCTCATTGGCTCGGCGCAGCTCCGTATTCTCGCGTTCAAGCTCTATTTCGCGTTGGCTCTTCCCCTCGGTTGAATATGCGTGACCACTTCCGACATAAGCCTGGTCGCCATATTGTTTTCGCTGGCTCCGCCAATCGGCCAATGTATAGTACGGTATCCCGAGTTGTTGCGCCGCTTTCTTGACGCCTATCTCGTCCGACAGTCGGACGGCTTCTTCTTTGAACTGCTTGTCATATGTGCCCATCGTCGCTTCCTCCTCATATTACGTCTATTCTATCGTATCTGAGGGTGTTTTGCGACTGCACTTTTATCGTAGCACTCCACTTAACTAAAATGTAACGACTTCCCAAAGACGCTGTGAGCACTTTCAAGTACAGCTTCAGCAAGGGAAGGATGTACATGTATAGTGTGGCTAACCTGTCCTACGGTCAGACCCCAGCGCAAGGCGAGAGTCAACTCTGATATAAGTTCCGAGGCCTGAGGGCCTAAGATGTGGGCTCCTATGATTCGGCCGTCTTCACTAGTAATGATTTTTACCACACCCTGAGCTTCTCCCAAGGTTAGAGCCCTACCACTAGCCGTAAAGGGAAACTTGCCTACCTTATATGCTAGGCCCTGTTCTTTTGCTTCTTCCTCCGTAAGGCCCACATAAGCCACTTCTGGACTAATGAAAACTGCGGCAGGCACCGCCGAGTAATTCATAGCCCGTTTCGCTCCGAAGATGTTTTCAACAGCTGTTTCTGCCTCAGCTGTGGCTACATGGGCAAGCATTGGCGATTTGACCATATCACCAATAGCATATACACGAGGAAGGTTGGTTTCCATATATTCATTTACTTTGACAAACCTCCCATCAAGTTCCAAACCCAGTGTTTGAGCCTCTACCCCACAGAGGGAAGGAATTCGTCCTGTCGCAACCAACACATTTTCAGTAGTCAGTGTCTCCACTCCTTTACTCCCTTCCAAGGTCACTACAAGATGGTCATCCTTCTTTTTTATTTCCAGCAATTTCGTTGATACCTTAATATCTATCCCATTCTTTTTAAGTATGGGCATAAGACGGCGCACTATTTCTCCATCTACACCCGGCAAAATACGCGGCAATATCTCTACCACTGTCACTTTACTGCCGAGGACCCGAAATATATTTGCAAACTCCAGACCAATGACTCCTCCGCCAATAACCACAAAAGAAGCAGGAATATTTGTTAGATCCAAGGCCTCTTTACTGGTCAGCACCCCTGGCAGGTCCAGACCTTGAATGGCCAATGAGGCTGGTTCAGAGCCAGTAGCTAGAATTAAATAATCATTTTCTATTTCTTCTCGGGAACCGTCTTCCAGCTGGACTGAGACAAGACGCGGGTTCACTACTGTTCCCAATCCCCGGAGGACATGAACCTTGTGTATTGCCATCAGCTGTTGAATACCGCCCACCAAGGTTTCCACCACCTGGTTTTTCCTGGTTACAATAGCTTGAATATTTGGTCTATGGACCATATATTCCAGTCCAAAATTTGCTGACTCCTGGATTGTACTCCAGCGGCGAGCACTTTCCACCCATACTTTAGTGGGTATACACCCCCTGTTTAAACAGGTGCCACCTATGCGTTCTTTTTCTATGAGCGTTACTTTAGCTCCCTTCTGTGCAGCCCGCAAGGCTGAAGCATAACCCGCCGGACCTGCCCCAAGTACAGTGACTCTCATGCGATAACCTCCATCTCATTTATGTGTATTTATCTTGCTAATAATCTATTTAGTACCCCTGAAAAACAATTGTTTTTGTTATGCTAGATCGGTACAAAATAGTTTGGCTTTACTTCGGTATAGGCCTCCCGGTACGCCGTTTAACTACCCTGGTAATAGACAGGAGCCGTTTCTTGATGGACCACCGTCGGTCCTGGAACTTGGTGCGAACAGCAACACCTGCTTCCTTCAACTTCTTTACTGTACGGGTAATAACCCTGACACTGTCAGAAGGAAGAATGGCATCGGTAGGATAGTAAATACCAGCTTCTACTGCTGTTGGGTCAATACGAAGTTCCTGCACCGGAGCACTTTTTGGTCCCTAGCTTTGGCTATTAGGTTTAGCATTCAAGACGCCGATGATCTCCGGGCCATACCGCTTGGTAAGTTTAATTAGACCATCATGCCGCATGCGGCACCATCGGAAGGATGAAAATTTATTTTCAGGGTAGAGTGGTAGAGTGAGGGGTTTCCCCATCCAGGGGAACGCGGCAGGAGCGGTGCCACTGTATATTGTCCTTAACCTCTTCTACCAAGACCGCATATCCCAACTGGTACCGAAATTTGAGATACATCAACCGCAGGTAGGTATCTACCGGTACTGTGGGACGACCGATTCTGGTGTTAAATCTCGCAATAAACGGATCTAGAAAGGCTTGATCGTCCAACAGAGCATCTACATTGTCCAGTTCTTCTTTGAGTTCTATGTTCTTCTTTGAGTTCTAGCAGTTCAGCGGGGAGCACCGCGTCCCAGATGGTCAACTTGGAATCTTTTAGCCTTAGCATGTGCTCACCTCGCAGGAAATGGAGGCGTTGTAACGAATTATTGTAATTATGGGAATCCATCCTTCTGGTTATTCTTGTTTACTCTGTTACAAGATTCGATCCAAAGGTTGGTAACTCCTTTTGTTTTGGGCTTCAGTTATTGTATTTTCAAGAATCCAGAGTATTTTTGAACCGCTTTTTTTCAGGGGAAACTAACTAGACCAATATAATTGTCTTGACATGTTGGAATACCAAAAGTTTAAGTTGCTTCGGTACCTAAAAATTATTACTTAATTACTCATTCTTGTTATCTTTGGCCAAGTTTCCTGCCATGGTCATTAGATTTGTGGATAAAACATTAAGATTTTCTACAGATGGTAAAATATTACATATATTGTTCGCCTGGGTACTGGCCATCTGCATAATCTCATTTATACTATTGTGCATATGTTCTATTTTATGGGCTATATCAGATATTATTTCTTTTATATTCTTTACTGAATCTAAACTAGTACGAGCTAGTTTTCGTACCTCATCGGCTACCACTGTAAAACCTTTTCCTATTTTCCCTACCCTGGCTGCCTCAATAGCTGCGTTTAAACCAATGAGGTTTGTTTGCGAAGCAATATTATCTATTACTTTAATAATCTGGTCAGTTTTTCCCACATTTTTATAACCTTCATTAGCCTCCCGAGCTAATCCCTCAGCTGTAGCTGAAAGCTCTTGGGCTTCTGCTGCTAATTGTTGAAAATATGTGGTTAAGACTCTAATGGTCTTGTTTAAATCCTCGGCCATTTCCATTAAACTTTCCTTTTTGTCTGTGGATTGAACCGCAGCAATAGCGCCTATGATCTGGTTTTCCTGGTAAAGAGGCACGACTATGGAAATATGTGGTATGCCAACTACTTCCTTACCAATTTCCCGGACGATTCTGCGTCCCTCTTTTATGGCTTGGTTCATAGCGCCTTTCTCTGTAAGGAACTGCCCTTCCTTAATACCTAAATCGAACTTTTGCCCCGGAATATAACGGATGAACCTTTCTCGATCACATACAACGACAGCCAAGTCCTCAACAGTTAATTGTTTAATCAACGGAGCTACTTTTATGGCCTCTTCCAGAGTAATAGTAATCTCTTTCCTCATTTGTATCTACTCTCCAATATTTGTAACATTTATTATTTTTACGTTTTTTGATATGTTCAAGCTGAGGAAACATTTTTTTCAACCAAAATTACCATGTCTTCCTTATTTCTATAAGCTTAAGCAATATTTTATTTAATAAATCCAAAACTTGAGATGGAGGATATTTAATACTATCATTGGCAGATATTGTCGTATAAAACTGACGATTTCCCACAAGACCATTAACAACCATATAGACCAGCATGCCGCCTGCGGCACTATCGGAAGGATGAAAATTTTATTTTACAAATATTGCCGTAAAGGCAGGGGCTTTGATTACCCCTTGGAAGCTTAGCTTTGCAAGGGCGAGAGTTATGCTCCGCCCATACGAAAGGTCTCGAGTGAGCACGTTGTGGATATAGCTTGCTCGTATGCCGCTAGTCGCAAGCGGTGGGCCTCGTAATTGAGGCCGGGTATGTCGTCCTGCAGATTCATATAGATAACAGCCAGAGAGAATTAAACAAGTTATGGCAAGCATTGGTAAGGCTGCGTATTGAGGTTGATGGACTCAATAACATTTTGCACGTTCTCCCTCAACCGGATCTTCCCAGAAAATCCCAGCTGCTACCCAAATGTTTTTATCCGGACTTCCCGACAGTAGCTTAAACAGTGCCGGAACCGGAAGAGTTGGCCAAGATAAGTTTTTAGCGCAAACTGCCTTTTAGGAAAACATCAGCCAGTCTGCCTTATTTAAAAACGGGCTAGAAAGACTCAGTCTCTGGCTAAAGGTGTTTTCGGCATTACTCTTGTTCTGGACATTTTCTCTCCAGCTGCGCCTGCTAGTTAAATATAAATTGTTACTGACGCTTCATAATGTCCTGTAATTGATGTTGTTAGATGTCCGGAATGT
>JANLFJ010000055.1 GCA_024655825.1 Peptococcaceae bacterium
ATGCTGCCCACGATTATCCACAGGGCGACGGGGACCCAGCCGAAGAAGCTGGCGGCTATGGGCCCGGTGATCGGCCCCGCGCCGGCGATGGAGGCGAAGTGGTGTCCCAGCAGGACAGGGGCTTTGGCGGGACAGTAGTCAATGTCGTCCCGCTTTGTATGAGCCGGGGTCGGGCGGGAAGGGTCGATCCCCCACTGCCTGGCCAGCCAGGCGCCATACGTGATATAAGCGACAATAAAAAGAACAATCCCGCCTAGAATAAGCCATAAAGCGCTCACAATATGACCTCCTTGGATTTGTTTTTATTTCGTATCTTCCCGCAGGCCAATTAAAAGCTTCCCTCCTTTCTTCAAAACTTGCCTGCCCGGAAGATAGAAAACAAAGATGAGACCATCCACCATAAATCTACCAGGCATTTAAATGACTGGAAACACATCCTGCACGAAAGGTCCAAAACAGGCACTTAAATGCAGCACTTTTGTACAAAATTACAACTTTTTCGCCGAAACGGCCTTAAGGCCGGCTGCTGGACCAGGCGGGTTTACCGGGAAGCGAAAGAGGCTGCCGGGGGGCAGCCTCTTTGTAGATAAGCGGCGAGCCGGGCATGGGCGGTTCGGATCAAACATTGCCGGGCGCCGCATCGCTTGCCAGCAAGCCGGCGTAAAATTTCCTGGCATCCTTTCCTGCCGGGCTGCAGATAACCTGCCGGGAAGACCTGTCGAGGGCGAGCAGCCTGATCTCGCTCCAGCCGTGCAGGTAAAACTTGAAGGGCTTGCTGAACTTATACCTGTTGATAAAACCAAGCAGTTCCGGTGAAAGAGGGTTCTCGCAGACGAAGACCCCGGTGATCAGCGTCTTGAAATGGTCCGGGCCGGGTTTGGGCAGCTTTTCTGCAGCTGTTTTCAACACGGCCAGCATGTCGTCCACATCTGTCCTGGTCAGGGCGCCGTAGCGCTTTACAAAGCAGTGTTCCTCGTGGTCCATTCGCCACAGCTGTATCTTCTTGCTGGCGAAATACTTTTGGCTTTTCTGGTAAAAATGGGCGTAAATGTCCACTGGAAAGGGGACGAAAGAAGGAGGAGCCTGTATGTCGTAGTAGTTTTCGTATCGCTTTTTCAGGAGTTCCAAAAAGCATTCATCCATTGGTTTTCACCCTCGATTCGTGTTTATTCACCAGGCTTGATGCCCAGTTTTTGCTTGAGCTGTTTGGCGAAGCTGCGGCTTACCGGCACTTCGGACTTCTCCTTGTCGTCCATCACCAGTTTATAGCTCCCGTGGAACCAGGGGATGATTTCCTTGATGTAGCGCAGGTTGACGACGTAAGAACGGTGGACCTGCAGAAAATCCCGCTTGTTGAGGCGGCGGTAAAGCTCCTTCAAGGTGTAAATGGAGGGCAGGGAGTTCTGGTGGAGCTTGAGGGAGGTTTTTCGCTCCTCCGCTACTATATAGACGATCTTGCTGCAGTCCACCACGCACCACTTTTCGCTGTCTACGGCGCAGATCCTGTCCAGGTTTTCCTCAGGCAGCGGACGGCCGGGCGGCGGCAGTTTTTCCTGGGTTTTTTTCAAAGACAGGTAGGAGCGTATCCTGTCCAGGGTTTTATAGATGCGCAGCTCGTCAAAGGGCTTGACCACATAATCCGTGGCATTTAAATCGTAGGCTTTTACGGCAAAATTGTCGTGCGCGGTGGCGAAAACAATAAAGGTGTCTTTCCTGACCGAGAGGATCTTCTCCGCCAGTTCCAGGCCGTTTATATCGTAAAGCTGTATGTCGAGGAAGGCGACCTGCGGGTTTATCGCGCTTAAGAGCTGGAAGGCTTCTTTCCCGGAACCCGCCACACCCGCCACCGTGAAATCCGGGTGCTGGTTTATAATATACGATAGTTCAGCCTGGGAAGGCGGTTCGTCGTCCACGATCATCACCTTGATCAATGCGTGAGCCCCCCCTCCTGTTGTTTAACCGGCAGCTGCATGGAAAAAACAGTTCCTTTCCCGGGCGCGCTTTGGATTATCAGGCCTGTTTCACGGCCGTACATGTTGACCAGCCGCTCGTTCACGTTTACCAGCCCGATGCTGCCGCCGTTTTTTCGCGCCTTGTTCAGGCACGAGCTTAATGTTTCCTCCGGCATTCCTACGCCGTTATCCTCAACCGATATTTTGACAAAATTGTCGCTGAGGTGGCTTTTGATGAACACCACTCCTCCTTCAGGTTTGGGAAGGATACCGTGTTTGACGCAGTTTTCCACCAGGGGCTGCAGGATGAGGGGCGGCAGGAGAAAGGCCAGGGTTTGTTCGTCGATGTCTTTTAGCACTTGCAGCCGCGGGCCGAAACGGGCTTTCTCGATGCTGAGATAGGCATCTATCCTTTCCAGTTCTTCGGCCAGGGAAATGAGTTTTTTGTCGTTCAAAATGGACTTGCGGAAGAAATCGCCGAGATGCCGGAGAAGGTTGCGGGACATTTCCGGGTTGGAACGGGAAAAGGAAATGACCGTATTCAGGGCGTTAAAGAGAAAATGAGGGTTTATTTGGGCTTGCAGCGCCTGCAGTTCCGCTTCCTTCAGGAGCTTGCCCTGTTCTTCGAGCGCGGCGATTTCCAGCTGGGTCGAAAAGAGGTGGGCCAGCCCCCTGGCAAATTCGAGATCTAGCGGCGAAACGGCGTTTTCTTTGTTTTTGTACAGTTTTAAAGCGCCGATGACCTGTTCGCGGGAGAAGAGGGGGACCAGCACGGCGGAAGCGAGAGAACAGGTGGGGCAGGAGCAGCCGATTTCTTTTTTGTTTTGCGCCACCCGGATCACCCCGCTGGCCAGCACCTGGCGGGTCAGCTCGGTCATCACCGGATGCCCGGGAAAATGATGGTCGCTTCCCAGCCCTTCGTGGGCCAGGATTGTTCTGGTGTCGGTGATGGAGACGGCGGCGACGGAGGTGTGCCTTTTGATGACCTGGGCCGCGGCCTGGGCGGTTTTCATGCTGAGCCCGTGCCTCAGGATGTTCAAAGTTTCCTCGGCGATGGTCAGCGCTTTTTGGGCCTGCGAGGCCCCGATCCGCTCTTCTTCTTCCTGCACGTTCCTGACAATCAGGATGAAGATTGCGATGCCGATGGAGTTCCAGATGATCATCGGGGCGGCGATTATTTTGACCAGATCCAGCGCGGCGGTAAAAGGTTTGGCTACCAGCAGTATTATTATCATCTGGAGGGTTTCGGCAACCAGGCCTGTTATAAGCCCGGTTTCCCACCCGATCTTGCGGCCTCTTAACCTGTTGTGGACCAGGCCTGCCACCAGCCCCTCCGTAAAGGTGGAAAGGCCGCAGGCCAGGCCCGTAAACCCCCCCAGAGACCAGCGGTGCAAGCCGCTGATAAGACCTGCCCCAGCTCCCATCCAGGGGCCTCCCAGGAGGCCGGCCACGACGGCGCCGATGACCCTGGAATTGGCCAGGGCGCCCTTTATCTCAATGGCGGAGTAAGTGCCGAAAATCGCGATCAAACCGAAGATGAAGGTTAATAATAGTTTTTCCTTGATGGTGATGTTGTGATAAAGGATCCTGCGGAAAACCTTAAAGCGTGTGAGGAGGAAGGCGATGGTGACAACAAGGGCCATCCGTTCGGACATTTGGAAAAAAAGAGTTTCCAAGGGCAAAAACCTCCTTTCCACGGTGTTCTACGAGGTTACATTTACATAATAACATTAGTTTTCGAAATATGTAAGAATTAAGAATTAAGAAAGAAAACAGGCAGCGAAAAACGGAACTGGCAATTGACGGCGTAAGCAAATAGAACTATAATTAAGTGAAAAGATCATACGTGACAATAACCCTCGAAACCTTTAAGCCAGCCCCGTGAGACTGGCAAGGCAAGTGAGGTGGTTTTATGGTCGTCAAGCCTGCTTACTAAAGGTTTCTTTAGGGGCAGGCTGTTTTAGTGCAATGGTGAAACAGCCGGGACCGAAATCGTACGGGAGGTGTAAGCATGGGGCTGCGGGCCAAAGACCTTTTGTCCATGGAGCAGCTGGACAGGGACGAAATCGAGCAAATTCTTTATACGGCGAAGGAAATGAAAAACATCATCAAGCGGGATATTAAAAAAGTACCGACCCTGAGGGGCAAGACGCTGGTTACGCTTTTTTACGAACCCAGCACCCGCACGCGAACATCTTTTGAGCTGGCTGGAAAGTACATGAGCGCCGATGTGGTGAACATCAGCACCACGGCCAGCAGCGTGGTGAAGGGCGAGACACTGAAGGACACCGGGCTTACCCTGGAAATGATGGGAACCGACATGGTGGTCATCCGCCACGGAATGGCCGGAGCGCCCCACCTTTTGGCCCGGACGGTTAAGGCGCATGTCATCAACGGGGGCGACGGCTTCCATGAGCACCCGACCCAGGCCCTGCTCGACATGATGACCATCCAGGAAAAACTGGGAGGCATGGCCGGGTTGAAGGCGGCCATCATCGGCGACATCTTGCACAGCAGGGTGGCCAGGTCGAATGTGATCGGACTGAAAAAAATGGGCGCGGAAGTTTGGGTGTGCGGGCCGCCCACTTTGATGCCGCCCGGCATGGAAGAAATGGGGGCTAAAGTGACTTATGACCTGGAAGACGCCCTGCGCGGGGCCCAGGTGGTTATGATGCTCCGTATCCAGATGGAAAGGCAAAAGAGCGGCCTGTTTCCCACCCTGCGCGAGTACAGCCAGCTTTACGGCCTGGATGCAAAAAAGCTGAAAACGGCGCCGCCCGGCGCCCTGGTTATGCACCCGGGGCCGATAAACAGGGGGGTCGAAATCTCCGCCGAGGTGGCCGACAGCCTGCAGTCGGTGATAAATGAACAGGTTACCTGCGGAGTTGCCGTGCGCATGGCGCTCTTATACCTGATGCTGGGACAGAAGGGGGAATAAGCAATGGAATATCTCTTGCAGGGCGGGCTGGTCATCGATCCGGCGAGCGGGCTGGAAAAAGAACTGGATATTCACATCGAAAACGGCAGGATCAAGGCTGTGGGCAGCGGCTTTTCGGGAAAGGGCCTTAAGGTGTATGACCTGAAAGGGAAAATAGTGGCTCCCGGGTTTATCGATATGCACGTCCACCTCCGCGAACCAGGCGGCGAGGCTCACGAGACCATCCTCACAGGTTGCCGGGCCGCGGCGGCGGGAGGGTTTACCGCGGTGGCGGCCATGCCGAACACCAGGCCCTGCGCCGACAGCGAAGGGGTTGTGGAACTGGTCAGGGCCCGCGCGAGGCAGGCCGGGTTGTGCGAGGTATTCCCCATCGGCACGGTCAGCAAAGGGCAGCGGGGCGAGGAGATCTCCGAGATAGGTTCCCTCTACCGGGCCGGCGCGGTGGCGGTGTCGGACGACGGGAAGCCGGTGACCAGCAGCGAAGTGATGCGGCGGGCCCTGGAATACACGAAAATTTTCGGCATCCCCGTCATTTCCCACAGCGAGGACTGCAGTCTCAGCGCCGGAGGGGCCATGCACGAAGGGTACTGGTCGACTTTTCTGGGTTTGAAAGGGATTCCGGCCCAGGCCGAGGAAATAATGGTGGCGCGCGACATCCTCCTCGCTTCACTGACGGCGGGTAAGCTCCACCTGGCGCACATCAGCACCAAAGGGAGCGTGGAACTGTTGAAATTCGCCCTGGCCCAGGGGATAAAGGTCACGGCGGAAGCGACGCCTCACCACCTCCTGCTTACCGATGAAGCGGTCAAGGGCTACGATACAAACACCAAGGTCAACCCGCCCCTGCGCGGCCCGGAACATGTAAAAGCCGTCCGGGAGGCGGTCGCCGCGGGGATCATCGGGGTCATCGCTTCCGACCACGCGCCGTGGTCCAGAGAAGAAAAGGAACAGGAGTATGACGCCGCCCCCTGCGGGATTTCCGGGCTGGAAACGGCGGTGCCGGTTTGCTGGGATACCCTGGTGGTCTCGGGGATGATGAGCCCGGTGGAATTGATTGCCAGGTTCACCACCGGCCCTGCTGCGGTCTTGAACCTCAGGCGCGGTATGCTGGAAGCGGGCGCGCCTGCAAACCTGACCGTCATCGACCCCGGTTTAAAGAAACAGGTTGATGTCAGCAGCTTTTATTCCAAGGGGAAGAACAGCCCGTTGAACGGGAGGACCTTCCAGGGCTGGCCGGTAATGACAATAGTGGAAGGCAAAGTCGTCATGGAGGATGGCCGGGTAAAGGAGGATTAAAGGATTGAAAGCGTATCTTTGTTTGCAAGACGGGAGGGTATTCGAAGGCGAGTCTATCGGTATGGCGGGCGAAACGGCCGGCGAAGTGGTCTTTAACACCAGCATGACCGGCTACCAGGAGATACTGACGGATCCTTCCTATGCCGGCCAGATCATTGTGCTTACCTATCCTTTGATCGGCAATTACGGGGTTAACGGGAATGACGAAGAATCGCCGCTGATCGCCGCCCGGGGGCTGGCCGTCAAGGAACTGTGCCCGCAGCCCAGCAATTACCGGGCCGAACAGAACCTTCACCGCTACCTGGTTAAACATGGTATCGTTGGAATCAAGGATATCGATACACGGGCCCTGACCAGGCACCTGCGCCAGGCGGGGACAATGATGGGACTCATCAGCACGGAAGCGGACCCGGAGGTATTGAAAAGAAGAGCGCGGGAACTGGCACCGCTGGCCGGCCCCGGTCTCGTGAAGAGCGTGACCTGCCAAGAGGCCTTTACCCTGGAAGGGGGCACACACCCGGTGGTGGTGGTCGATTTCGGGGCCAAGGGGAATATCGTCAGATCCTTGAGAAACCTGGGCTGCCGGGTTACCGTGGTTCCGGCCGGGACCGGAGCCGCCGGAATTCTTGCTTACCGGCCGCAGGGAGTTGTTCTTTCCAATGGCCCGGGAGACCCCCAGGACGTGGCTTACGCCCTCCCCGCCATCAGGGAGGTGCTGGAGGCGGGAGTGCCCGTGATGGGCATTTGCCTGGGGCACCAGCTTTTGGGCCTGGCCCTGGGAGGCCGGACTTACAAGCTCAAGTTCGGTCACCGCGGCGGAAACCATCCCGTCAAGGACCTGCGCAGCAACAGGGTCTACATTACGTCCCAAAACCACGGGTACGCTGTCGCCCCGGACAGTTTGCCCGGCGATGAACTCGAGGTTACGCACATAAACCTTCATGACCAGACGGTGGAGGGGTTAAGACATAAAAAGCGGAAGGCTTTTTCCGTGCAGTTTCACCCCGAGGCCTGTCCGGGTCCCCAGGACACATTCTATCTTTTCAGCGAGTTTCTGGATATGGTCAGGGAATACGCTGCAAAAACGGACGGGGAAGTTGGAACGATGAAAGGAGTGGATGACCGGGGTGCCTGAGAGGAAAGGATTAAAAAAGGTCATGGTTATTGGTTCCGGGCCCATCGTTATCGGGCAGGCAGCCGAATTCGACTACGCCGGGACCCAGGCCTGCCGTTCCCTGAAAGAAGAAGGGGTGGAGGTCGTGCTGGTCAACTCCAACCCGGCGACCATCATGACCGACACGGACATCGCCGGCCGGGTTTACCTGGAACCGCTCACCCCGGAAATAGTGGAGAAGATCATCGTCCAGGAAAAGCCCCAGGGCCTTTTGGCCACCCTGGGCGGGCAGGTTGGGCTAAATTTGGCGATGGCTTTGGCTAAAAACGGTGTGCTGGAGCGGGAAGGCGTGGCCTTGCTGGGGACGCCGCTTTCCGCCATCGAGAAGGCCGAGGACAGGGAAGCCTTCAAGGAGACGATGACCCAAATAGGGGAACCGGTGCCGGAAAGCGCCATCGTGAATTGTGCCGGCGACGCCCTGACCTTCGCCGCCGGCATTGGCTATCCCGTGATCGTCAGGCCGGCCTATACCCTGGGGGGAACGGGCGGCGGTTTTGCGGAAAATCCCGGGCAGCTGGCGGAAATAGTGGAAAAAGGCTTGAAATACAGCATGATCGGCCAGGTCTTAGTCGAGCGCAGCGTGGCGGGTTGGAAAGAGATCGAGTTTGAGGTGATGCGGGACTCGCTGGATAACTGCATCACCGTCTGTTCCATGGAGAACATCGACCCGGTGGGTATCCACACCGGCGACAGCATTGTCGTGGCGCCGACGCAGACCCTTTCGGACAGGGACTACCAGCTGCTGCGAAGCGGGGCGTTAAAAATAATCAGGGCCCTGGGCATCGAGGGAGGGTGCAACATCCAGTTCGCACTGGACCCTTCCAGCAGCCGCTATTACGTGATCGAGGTAAACCCGCGGGTAAGCCGCTCTTCCGCCCTGGCATCCAAGGCTACGGGCTATCCCATCGCCAAAGTGGCGGCCAAAATCGCCCTGGGGTTTACCCTCGACGAGGTTGCCAACAGCGTTACCGGCAGCACTTCGGCCTGTTTTGAACCGGCTATTGATTACGTGGTGGTGAAGATACCGCGCTGGCCCTTTGACAAGTTTGCCCGGGCCAGGCGGACTCTTGGCTCGCAGATGAAGGCCACGGGAGAAGTGATGGCCCTGGGCCGCAACTTTGCTTCCGCGCTGTTGAAGGCCATCCGTTCACTGGAAATGAACTTTGTCACCCTCCTGGTTCCCGACTTTGCGAAGTACACGTGGAACCAGCTGCTGGACAAACTGAAACTGATGGACGACGAAAGGCTTTTTGCGGTGGCCGAGTGCTTGCGCCGCGGGATTTCAACCGAGCAGCTCCACGGCATTACCGGGATTGACCTTTTTTTCCTGGAAGGCATCAACCAGATTGTCCAGGTGGAAAAGCGCCTGGAGAACAAGAAAAACTGGTCGCGGGAAGACTGGCTGCTGGCCAAGAAATCGGGGTTCAGCGACCACCAGATCGCCTTTTTAATGGGGAAAGAAGAAAACGAGGTCCGCAGGGAGAGAAAGGAGCTGGGCGTCAGCGCGGGCTACCGGATGGTTGACACCTGCGCCGGGGAATTTGACGCCGCAACGCCTTATTACTATTCCAGCTACGGCGAGGAAAACGAACTGCAGCCTTCGGACAGGCCGAAGGCGGTGGTGCTGGGTTCGGGGCCGATCCGCATCGGGCAGGGCATCGAGTTTGATTACTGTTCCGTCCATTCGGCCTGGGCGCTCAAGGAAAGCGGCGTGGAGGCCATTGTCATCAACAACAACCCGGAGACGGTGAGCACAGACCCTGATACGTCGGACCGCCTCTATTTCGAACCGCTTACCGTGGAAAACGTCCTGAACGTGATTGAAGCCGAAAAACCGCTGGGAGTGGTTGTCCAGTTCGGCGGGCAGACCGCCATCAATTTGGCCAGGCCGCTGGCTGAAAACGGTGTCCGCGTGCTGGGGACCAGCGTGGAGGATATTGACCGGGCGGAGGACCGCGAGCGGTTCGACTCGCTCCTGGAAAGCCTGGGCATACCCAGGCCCAGGGGCAGCACGGCCAGGAGCCGCCATGAGACCAAAAAAATCGCCGCCGGTTTGGGGTTCCCTGTCCTGGTGAGGCCGTCTTACGTCCTCGGCGGGCGGGCCATGGAAATAGTGTACAACGAGGAAGAACTCTCCGCTTACCTGGAGGAGGCGGTCCGGGTCTCGCCGGAACACCCGGTGCTGGTGGACCGCTATATACAGGGCAAAGAAGTGGAGGTGGACGCCGTCTCCGACGGAAAAAGGGTGCTGATCCCCGGCATCATGGAACACCTGGAACGGGCCGGCGTCCATTCCGGGGACAGTGTGGCGATTTACCCGCCGCAGACCCTGGAACAGGAACTGGTGGACCGGCTGGTCGATTACACGGAGCGGATAGCTTTGAGCCTCAATGCCAGGGGCCTGATCAATATCCAGTTTGTCATCCGGGGAAAAGACATCTACGTGCTGGAGGTAAACCCGCGGGCCAGCCGGACCGTGCCTTTTTTAAGCAAGGTAACGGGCATTCCCATGGTCAGGCTGGCGACGCGCATCATGCTTGGCGAAAGCCTTGCTTCCCTGGGCTACGAGGGAGGCCTGCGCGAGCCTCTTCCCCTGGTAGCCATCAAGATGCCGGTGTTTTCCTTCAACAAGCTGGCGGACGTGGAGCCTTCCCTGGGCCCGGAAATGAAGTCCACCGGCGAGGTGATGGGCCTGGCGGGAGACTTCGTTTCGGCCCTGCACAAAGCCTTTCTGGGAGCGGGATACCACATCCCGGAAAAAGGCGAGATACTGGCCACCATTGCCGACAAGGACAAGGATGAAGCCCTGCCGCTGCTGCGCTCACTGGCCGGGCTGGGGTTTACGATCTGGGCAACGCCCGGTACGGCGGGTTTCCTAAAGAAACACCATGTGCCGGTCCGGGAAGTGGCAAAAATAAACGAGGGCAAACCCAATGTGCTCGACCTCATTCGCAGCGGCCGCCTGGCCTGCGTTCTTAACAGCATGACCAGGGGAAAACAACCCCAGCGCGACGGGTTCCAGATTCGCCGGGCAGCCGTTGAATTCAACATTCCCTGTCTCACCTCGCTGGACACCGGGTTTGGGCTGCTGCAGGTCATCAGGCAGCGGAAGGACGCCCTGGAGGTAAAGGCGCTGCAGGACTATCTTGCCGGGAGGGCTGCCTGCGGGGCGCGAGGAGAACAACCAATACGAAAATCAAGAAAAGGGGAGAAAAAATGAACAGCAGTGATCCCGCCGCCGGCAAACTTATCGTGGCCCTGGATTTTCCCGCCTGGGAGGAAGCCGGGCAAATGGTCGACCGGCTGCCGGAAATAAAATGCTTCAAAGTGGGGCTTGAACTGTACCTGGCCAGCGGGGGAAAGGCCGTCGCGCAGTTAAGGGAAAGGGGAAAAGAAGTCTTTCTCGATTTGAAGTTTCACGATATTCCCAACACTGTTGCTCAGGCTTCCCGCCAGGCGGTTCTCCAGGGGGCGGCCATCTTCAACGTCCACGCCGCGGGCGGGCGGGAAATGATGGAAAGGGCGGCGCTGGCCGCCCGCGAAGAGGCGCTGCGCCTGGGGAGAGAAAAACCACTGCTGGTGGCCGTGACCGTTCTGACCAGCCTAAACGAGAACGACCTGCGGGCAATCGGGTTGAACGGGGTAGAGAATACCGTCGCCAGGTGGGCAAGGATGGCCCGGCAAGCAGGGCTGGACGGAGTCGTGGCCTCACCCGGGGAAATCCGGCTGGTTAAGGAAAGCTGCGGCAGCGGATTTCTGGTTGTCTGCCCCGGGGTCCGGCCGGCATGGGCGGCGCAGGATGACCAGCAGCGCATCCTCACTCCCGGCGAGGCCATCAAAGAGGGGGCCGACTACCTGGTGGTGGGGCGCCCGATAACCAGGGCGGTAAACCCCCGCCAAGCGGCCCTGCGGGTCCTGGAAGAAATCGAGGCTGCGCTGGCAGGTTAAAAAGCGATGACGGATAAATTAAACGATAGGGAGGAGTGGGGAACATGCTTTCCCAGGACGAAGTGCTGGAGATTTTGAAAAGAGTTGATGCCATCAAGGAAGGCCACTTCAAATTCACTTCCGGGCTGCACGGCAGCATATATATCCAGTGCGCCCTGCTGTTAAAAGAACCGGCTCTTTCGGAAAAGGTTTGCGGCGCGATAGCCGAACATTTTCGCCGGGAACAGCCGGACCTGGTTGTCGGTCCCGCCCTGGGCGGCGTAATCGTCGCTTACGAAGTTGCGCGGCAGCTTGGAGTTCCCGGCCTTTTCACCGAAAGGGAAAACGGCAAGATGACCTTGAGAAGGATGTTCCAGGTCCAGCCTGGGCAAAAGGTCCTGGTGGTGGAAGATGTCATAACGACCGGCGGGTCTTCCCAAGAGGTGGTGGACCTGGTGGAAGGGCACGGGGCCAGGGTCGTAGGCGTGGGCTCGATTGTCGACCGGAGCAACGGCCGGGCCAAAATATCGGTGCCCTATTGCTCGCTCCTCACCTTGAAAATCGACAACTACGACCCTGCCGACTGCCCGCTGTGCAGGCAAGGTATTCCTCTCTACAAGCCCGGCAGCAGGGACAGCCTGGTTACCCCCGGCCTGTAGGCGACTTGTGCCGTTTGACAGTTTTAAACGCCGGGCAGCGAAAGGAGCCGGGACAGGCAATATAAAAAAGAGGTATGGAAGGTGTGTTTTGAATGGTGGTGGCAGCAAGGGGGACAGTTATTGAAAACAGTCAGATTTTGACTGGGTTATACCGCCTTCGGATAGCCCTGCCGGCGCTGGCTGCCGAGGCCGTGCCCGGGCAGTTTGTCATGGTAAAGACGGCGGACTCCCTTGAACCGTTTTTGAAACGCCCGCTCAGCATCAACAGGATTGACCGGGAAAACGATTCCATCGCCCTGGTTTACCAGGTGGTGGGCCGGGGCACGGAGCTGCTGAGCCGTGTGCCCGCCGGCCGGGAAATAGAAGTGGTGGGGCCGCTGGGTAATGGTTTTTCCTGGCCGGAAACCGCCCGTAATGTGGCCCTGATCGGGGGCGGGGCCGGGGTCGCCCCGCTGGTTGCCCTGGCCGTCGAACTGGTGAAACGGGGGAAAACAGTTCACGCTTTGCTGGGCGCCCGGAGCAAGAACCAACTTTACGGCGAGCAGGATTTTATCGAACTTGGCTGCCGGGTGCGGGTGGCCACGGAAGACGGTTCCTGCGGGTACAGGGGCATGGTCACAGACCTCCTGGATGCCTTAAACAGCCAGATGCGGCTCGATATGGTTTACTGCTGCGGCCCGCCGGCCATGTCCAAAGCGGTGGCCGCAAAAACAATCGAAGCAGGCGTGCCGTGCCAGGTCTCGCTGGAAGAAAGGATGGGTTGCGGGATAGGGGCCTGCCTGGGCTGCGTCTGCAAGGTCAGGGGTGAGGGCGGTCAACCGGCATATAAAAGGGTTTGCCGGGATGGTCCGGTGTTTACAGGCAACGAGGTGATTTTTGATGGTTAACCTGGCTGTAGACCTTGCCGGGGTCAGGCTGAAAAACCCGGTGATGACCGCTTCCGGCTGCTTCGGGTTTGGCCGGGAATACTGCGACTTTTATGACCTGAGCCTGCTGGGCGCTGTCGTGGTCAAAGGCATTACCTTGCAGCCGCGCCTGGGGAACCCCCCTCCCCGGATTGCCGAAACTCCTGCCGGGCTGCTTAACAGCGTGGGCTTGCAGAACCCGGGGGTGGATTACGTAATAAGGGAAGAAATCCCCTGGCTCGCAAATTTCGGCGTGCCCGTCATCGTCAACATCAACGGGCATTCCAGCGAAGAGTTCGGCGAGCTGGCGGCCCGCCTGGACGGGGTTCCCGGCGTCGCTGCCCTTGAAGTGAACATATCCTGCCCCAACGTAAAAGAAGGGGGCATGTTTTTCGGGACGGATCCCGCCATGGCTTCCGAGGTGGTGAAAAGCGCCAGAAAAAGGACCAGGCTGCCGCTCATTGTTAAACTGTCCCCCAATGTCACCGACATTGTCCTGATTGCCAGGGCTGTCGAGGAAGCCGGGGCGGACGCGGTTTCGCTTATCAACACGCTTTTGGGGATGGCGATCGACACCAGGACGCGCCGTCCGGCGCTGGCCAGCGTGGTGGGGGGTCTTTCCGGGCCGGCGGTCAAACCGGTCGCCTTGAGGATGGTCTGGCAGGTGTCCCGGGCGGTGAATATACCGGTGGTCGGGATGGGAGGCATCGTCAGGGCGGAGGATGCCGTTGAATTCATGCTGGCCGGAGCCACTGCCGTGGCAGTCGGTTCGGGCGCTTTCTACGATCCACTGTGCGCGGTTAAGGTGATCGAAGGGTTGGAACGCTGGCTGGAAAAAGAAAAAATCGCCGATGTGCAAGAGATCATCGGCGGGCTGCGCATAGAAGAAGGCTGAAGGTGATGATCGATTCAAGGGCGCTGTTGATACTCGCCGTTTTATTTGGATGAATGTTAAAACAAACAAAAGTACAAAAATGCTGACAGCAGAACAAGCCCTTGCGGCAGAAAAACTTTGCGCAGGCTGCCGGCGAAATCGGCGGAAAAATGCTCGATGCTCATGATGAAGCAGAGGTGCAAGGGGGTAACCATGGTGCCGCTGATGTTGGCCACCATGCTCAAAGCCGCAAGGACAAGCAGGTTATCGGGCGAGGCCACGGCTTTTACCAAAGGCAGGACGATTGTTACCGCCGGTATGGGGAAACCGGTCAAAAACCCGATAATGAAAGGGAGTATAACGGCGAAGAAAGCATGACCGAATCCCAGGCTGTTGAAATAAGCCGTCATTTGCTCGATGCTGCCGCTGTTGAGCAAAACATCGCGCAGGTAAAGGGCGGCAAAGACCATATATAGCAGGCGCCAGGCGAGGGACTGCTTGAGAATGGGAAGAATAAGCCGGCCGCTCAGCCGGTAATAAAAGAATGTCCCGGCCGTGACCAAGGGTAAGGCCAGGAGGATGCTGACATTAAAAAAGACCACCAGCACGACGACTGCGGTAATGGGCAAAAGACCCACCAGCACCTTTTTTTTGGCCAGCGAAGAATTGAGCGCCGCCTGTTTTGGCGCAGCGGGTATTTTTTTTAAAAGGAAAAATCCGGCCAGGGTCGATACTACCGTAAAGGGAAACATTAAGGCCATGTACCGGCTCATGGGTATGCCCAGCACATCCACCGCCAGCAGGGTAGCGGGGTATACGGGCAGGAAATACTCGAAAATGTGGCGGTAATAGTAATTGATGGCCGCTTTTTGTTCGCTGTTGGCGGCGACTCCTTTGGCGGCTTCCGCAACCAGGGGCGCGGAAAACCTGGCTCCCCCGGCCGATGGCAAAAGCCCGATCACTGCCGGTAAAGAAGCCAGGGTAAAGCGGTCATTGCCGGAGGCCTCTTTTAACCCTTCGACCAGCGAGTTTTGAAGGCCGGCTTCGCGCATGACGCTTTCCAGCATGGTGATGAACACCAGCGTCAGTAGAACGGTAAGGGTGGAAGGGGATAAAAGGGAAGCAAACAGGAGCTTGGCGAGTTCGAGGGGATGAACCCGGTGGACAAGCCCGAAAAGCACGGCGCATATAACCATGACATGTCCCATCTGCACGCCTTTCCACAGCAGGACGGCCATCAGGGCCAGCACGGCCAGGTCAAGAAAGATCGACATGCTGCACATTCCTTTGCAAATAGTGTGGAAATCAACAATAAATCACGTTTATGCCATTTGGGCGTGTTGGTTCGCTTAGAGAACCTGGGCGTAGATTAAGGCGAATACAATCACCAGAACTTCCGGCAGCAGGAATTTGAAATATGACCTGCCGAAATCAGCGGAGAAATGTTCAACGGACATGACCAGGCACAGGTGCATCGGAGAAAGCATTACGCCAACCATGTTGGAAGCCAGGGCTGCGCTTCCCAGGGCCAGCAGGTTGGCGGGGCCGGCCAGGGTCACGATGATGGGCAGCGCAATGCTGACGCCGGCTATTGTCACTCCCGTCAGAAGCCCGACCAGCAAGGGGAAAATGACGGCGATAAACAGCGGGGAAAGGCCTGCTGCCCTGGAGAAAGCAGCAAGCCGGTCGATGCTGCCGCTTGCCACCAGCACGTCCTGTAAGTAAATAGCGCCAAAAACCATGTAAAGAAGGCGGATTTGAAAAGCCCCTTTCAAGATGGGCGGCACGGAAGGCCACTCTATCTTGTAAAACACGAAAATGAAGGTCACCACCAGCAGGAGGGCAATGAGAACGTTTATGTTGACCAGCAGCACGAGGATTACCACGGCGGCGACAGGCGCCAGCCCTTCCAGCACCTGTTTCCAGTTCTGGGTCGAAGAGCGGGGGGGAGCCTCCTTTTTTTCGCGCGCCGGGACGTTTTTGAAAAGGACCAGACCGGCCAGGACGGTGACGATGGTAAACGGAGACATGATCAGGATATACTTGCCGAGGGAGACGTTAAGGATTTCCACCGCCAGGAGGACGGCAGGGTACATGGGAAGAAAGTATTCCCAGATGTGCCGGTAGTAATAATTGATGGCCGCGTTCTGCTCGCCTGGCAGGTCCAGTTCCCTGGCCGCCTCTTCCACCAGGGGAGCGGAGAGACGGGCGCCGCCGGGAGAGGGAAGAAGGCCGATGATGGCAGGAAGTGCGGCCATGGGGAACCGCGGGTCGCCCGAGAGGTTCTTCATACCGGAAACCAGCCGGTCGATCAGGCCGGAACGGCGCATGACCGCCTCGAGAACGATTATTAAATACAAGGCCGCAAAGAGGTTCAGGGAGGACGGGTCGGTCAGGGAAGAAAGGACCAGCCTGCCCAGTTGAAGAGGTCCGAGGTGGTGAAGAAGCCCGAAGAGCAGCGCGCTGACCATAAAAACGTGGCCGATCTGTACTTTCTTTCTGAAAAGTATCACGAGAAGGGCCAGAACGGCGGCATCTTTTATAAATTCCATTGTAAATCACATCGCTTTCGGGGATAGTTTTGGTCCATGCAGATAATTATATTGCATCACAGCATCTATTTTACTATAAATACCCGAGTTTGGCGACATATTTTACCAAACCCTTATAAATCACGGATACACGGC
>JANLFJ010000056.1 GCA_024655825.1 Peptococcaceae bacterium
GCGTTCCTTTCAACGCTTGTGCTGTTTGGCCCCCTGAACATAGCAATTAGCTCTAAACGATTTTTTTGTCTTCAAACACAACTTTTTTAATCGCAGCCAGGGCGTCTCCCACATTTGGAATCCCAGACAGCGACACGGCGTAGGCGATATAGGGAGCGGTCCCGCCGTTAGTGCAGTCGAGTCCTTTTTTGATGCAGTTGTGGTAAAATATGGACTGAAACGGCACTGGGCAATACTCGGCAAAGAGCTGCTTGTCGACATTGCGGAAGACAAGGGCATAAGGTATCAGCGCTTCAACCTGTTTCTTGAAGGCGTCCCAAACCTCCCCGAAAGACTTGAACTTGCGCGCATCGCCTGTTGGCGGCCCTACTTGCATGTCGTTGACCATTCTGGCGACGCCGTTGTTTAACGCCAAATCCAACATCAGGGGCAGATTGACCATCCCCCCGGGAACATCCAACGAATACCCCGGAACCGTCGGGGTGTTGCAGCCGGTAATTATGTACTGCCGCGCAAGCTCTGCCGGTTTGCCGTCATTCATCAGTCCCTTGATAACAGTCTCGTCGCTTAGGAACTTAACTTTCCCCTTTAACGCGTTCGCCAACTCGCATGCTTTTATCACAAACGCATCCGGGGTCTTCTTGCTGATTCTGACGATAATATCCTCACAGCTTAAGGCGATTTCTTTTTCCGCTTCAAGGAAAATATATGACAGTTCGTTTACCGCGTCTTTTCCATCCTTGGTCAAGCCGCCCAGGACAAAATTCACCGTCATCGAGAAACCCGCAAAAAAGTTTGCCGCTTCCGTAGAATAGGGAATGCACAACCCGTTGGCTTTTATCAAGAACAGTTCAATCAATTCCAAAGCAGCTTCAGGGGTAAGATTACCCTCTTCAATGTCTTTCTTATAGAATGGGTAGAGGTACTGGTCCACCCTCCCAAAACCGTTGCCGGGGCCAATTCCTTCAATCATGACAATCAGATAGCCAAACCATGTTGATTGCAGCGCTTCGTAAAAGTTGCGGGCCGGATTAAGCGGAACCCAGCTGCAGGTTTCCGCTATTTTTTTAAGCTCAAGCTTCCTTTGTTCATCGGTTTCTTTCGCGGCCAGACTTTCGGCCAGTTCAGCATAACGCTTCACAAACACCAGAGCGGCATCAAGCGTAATATTGACAGCCTTCAGAAAATAGTACTTTTTTAAGTCCTCCATTTTTACAAGGTTGACTTTGGCCAGTTCTTCTTCAACCTCTTGTTTAATGCCCTTGATTCCTTTTTTAATCAGGATCTCGTAGTCTGCGCTGGAATGGCCGAAGTATTGGTTGTTTCCGCAAAATGCGCCGCCGCACTGCACAATGTTGTTGAATTTCAATATTTCTTCAGGAACCCGTGCCTTCCACTTATCAAAAAGCGATCTCCCTTTCCAATATGCAGCGATCTCCTTGATTTTCGCTTTTTCTTCTTCGGTTAAAGGCTTGAATCGATCAACAGTTCTTGTCGACAGCAAGTCCCTTTCTTCCGCATACCAGGCTGCATTCAGTTCGGGCGTCAAGATGCCGGCTCTCAGTTTGCTGGAGCCGCGACCAACAATCAGCTCGCCGTCCTCAATACCGATGGTCATTTCCTTCAAGACCTTTTCCAGGGCCTTTGCTCTTCTGATTATTTCCGGTTGGCCTTCTGTTTCTTGATAGGATTGCGTCATGAGATAGCCTCTTTCGACGCAGATCTCCGGCCTGGTAACCATGCTCTTCCTCAGTTTTACCACCCTGTCGCTTGCTTTTGTTCCCATCTCTTTCGCCCTCCTCTCCAGACTATAATATTATACCAGCTGCCGCTTATTCTATTTGCCTACAAAATAAATAGTAGCAGCTGTGCTAAAAATGTATCGATTTATGAACATTACGCCAAAAATGCATGTAAAAACCATTCCGGCAAATTCAAATTTCTGTATTAATCGCCATCTTGCATTCTTATGGGTTCACATTCATTTTGCCGCCAAGATTGCTTTGGCTGCGTTTTCTGCGGCTATGCGGCCGGAAGAGATCGCGAAGCGCATGGAGTGGCTTGCGACCGCAGCCGCATATGTATCCGAATCGATGCCGCCAATATCTGCACCGGCTGCATAGAATCCCGGCAGAGGATTGTCATTTTTATCAAGCAGTTCCATTTTCGTATTGACCTTTAGAGGCCCACACGTTACCAGCATAGCCATCGCGCATTTGCTTGCATAAAAAGGCGGCTTAATTAGAGGAATTAAAGCCTTGGGGTTCTTGCAGAACCAATCATCATGCCCTTTTGCACAGAAAGAGTTGTATTCGGCGATTGTCTCGTTCAGAACGGCGGCATCTGCTCCTATCCACTCGGCTATTTCTTCCCATGTGCCGGCGATTTTCACGTATCCTGTTTCGACCAGTTGGGCTATTTCTTTTTCCAAATTCTTGTCTTTGTACGCGTGCCATCTAAATATGCTTGGCGTTTTATTGACTATGTGTTCCTTTATGTTTTCGGCAAAAAGAATATAGCAGGTCTTATTAGGCAGCCTGTACATGCTGTTGGTGGCATTGATCTTCGATTCGTCAGCAAAACGCACGCCTTTCGGGGTCACCCATACAAGCTCCGGATTCCTGGCATTGTTCAGAAAGTCTTTGTAAGGCGAAGGCGACATCCCCAGGCATGGAATTCTGTTTAAACTCCATTCGAAAGCAACTGTGCCGTCCGGCGCCGCACCCGCTTCAAAGGCCATTTTTATTCCGTCTCCTGAACGGCGGAAGCCCAGAATGACCAGATCGTTCAAGGTGTTTTCATCGTAGTTGGGAAAGTACCTGGACATGAGTTCCTTATCGCCCATAAACCCGCCGGTGGAGATGATTACCCTTGTTGAACGAACAATCAGCTTCCCTCCATCTTTTGTTTCGGCGAGTACTCCCGCTGCGGCCCCCGTTTCGTCCTTTAGCAGCTTTTGGGCCGGTGTATTGCATAATATCCGTATGCCTTGCTTTTTGCATTCCCTGAGGAGAATTTTCACCAGCCTCCCTTGCATGTTCCCGCGCATGGCTTCCGGGTTTTCGATGTAATCCTCCGGTTCCATTTTTGATTTCAGCCAATCCGACAGCTCTTCGCTTTTATTGATCAGCGTTCTGATCAGGCGTGCATCACCGCGCCAGTGGTTCCATTCCATGGCAGCCTTGAAGTTGGCGTCTGTCCGAATGGTGTAATCGGGGTCAATGCGCGGATCACCGTCGACAATCCTGTTGTCATCCATGCAGGGCAGCTTCGGAGGACGCCCGTCCCAAGATATCATCAGGTCTGGAAATATCGCGTTCCCGCCGGGCGCATTCATTTTCTCCAAAACAACCACATTTTTTACACCCTTGTCTCTTGCCTCGATAGCAGCGCTCAATCCTCCTGCTCCGCCGCCGATTATCGCCAGGTCGGCCTGTATTTCTTCAATTTTTGAACCGGTCACGCCCATACCTGTATCCACCTCTTTCCTCATTGATTGTTCTGATCTGTCCATCCCGGCACACCAAGCATGAGAGACGTTCAGACTTCCTCGAACTCTGTCCGGTTGATAATGTCGTTTTGCAACTCCGGACTCAATTCAACAAAGTAGGCGCTGTATGTGGCCACCCTTACCAGCAGGTCTTTGTATTTTTCCGGATTCTTTTGGGCGTCTTTCAACATTTGAGTGTCAACAAAATTAAATTGAATCAGGTTCCCCCCAATTTCACAGAAGGTCCTGAGGAGAGAAACAAATTTTCTCATTTTCGGCTCATCTTTTACTGCATCCGGGTTGAACCTCATATTCAAGATGGAACCCCTCAGTTTGATCTGATCCAGCTTCGCCACTGATTTCATGGTGGGTGTGGGTCCGGAAACATTCCTGCCCTGGTAAGGTGATATACCGCCTTCGGACAGCGGTTCGCCGGCTTTTCTCCCATCCGGCAGGGCTCCCACTACCCAGCCCAGGGGAATATTGGCGGTCATCGCGACAGTCGAGGCAACACTCTGCCGCCCGGCAAAGCTTTTATGCTTTCTGATTGTATCGCAGGCGTGAATAAGTACATCTTTCAGGATCAGGTCCACATAGTCGTCATCGTTGCCAAATTTTGGGGCCTGCTGCAACAGGTGGCGAATCCTCTCTTCGCCTTCAAAGTTCTTTTCCAGGGCGCTGACCAATTGCCGCATGGTGATCTGCCGGTCATCAAACACCACTTTTTTGACGGCCGCCAGCGAATCGCCGACGTTGGCTGCCCCGGCAATCGCCGTTATGTGCGTATGGTATGGATGCGTTCCTCCCTGGTAGATGTCCAGACCCTTTTCAAGGCAGTGATGGAAAAGGGCAGATTGAAACACGACCGGGACCTCCGCAAAGAGTTTCATGTCTGCGTTCTTGTAGAGAAAAACGACCGAAAGCATGTGTTCGACCTGTTTTTTATAGGCCTCCATGACCTCTTCAAATGTTCTGAACATTGCGGGGTCGCCTGTTTTAGGCCCGATCTGCTTGCCTGTTTGCCGGGAAAAACCATTGTTTAACGCCAAATCAACCGCCAGCGGGAGATTGAATATTACTCCCCCCAAATCATGAGAAAAGGCTGGTATGGTGGGATTATGACAACCAGTAGAGATATAGTCGCGGGCATATTCCAGGGGTATCCCGCAATTCATCATTTGCGGGATGGAAGTTTCGTCGCTGACAAACTTGATCTTGCCTCTCAAAGACACTGCCGTTTCAGCCGCTTTCATCACAAAAGACTCCGGGTTGATTTTATTAATCCTCACCATAATCTCTTCGGCGCTTAATCCCACAACTCTGTCCGCTTCCAGAAAGAGATAAGATAGCTCGTTTACTGCATCCCGGCCGTCCCTGGTCACGCCGCCCAATGTCAAGCCCTGCATGATAGGATAGCCACCAAGGACTTTTGAAACGTTCTTATCCGCCAGGGCCACGACGCCGTTCATTTTGATGAGGAGCAATGAAAGCAGTTCATGCGCTTCTGCATCGGTGATGACCCCTGCCTCAACATCTTTCTTATAGAACGGGTACAGGTACTGGTCGACTCTCCCCAGGCTCATCCCGGCGCCCCATCCTTCTATCATCAGGATGATATAAACAAACCAGATTGATTGGATTGCTTCATAAAAGTTGCGGGCCGGGTTAGCCGGGACCCAGTTGCAGGTTTCGGCTATTCTTTCCAATTCGGATTTTCTTTGCGGGTTGCTCTCCTGTTTGGCCAAACCGGCGGCCAGCTGCGCGTATCTTTTGGCAAAGTTCTCTGCAGCTTCCAAAACAATCTTGACGGCACTGTAAAAATGGTATTTGTCAAGATTCTCCATCACGCTAAGGTCCAGTTTCCCCAATGCTTCCTCGACTTGTCTCTTTATATCGTTTAACCCCTTGGTAATAACCCGCTCGTAGTCAACAGCGACATGGGCCATATGGTGGCTGTTTTCACTGAAACCAGCCGTCCCCTGAATGATATGGTTTAATTCTTTTGCCTGCTCCGGTACCAAAGCCTGCCACTTGTCGTACAGGGCTTCCCCTTTCCAATAAGCAACGACTTCTTTCAATTTCGCCTTTTCTTCTTCTGTCAAAGGGACATACTTATCCCACTCTCTTGTCGCTACGGTATCCAATTCGTCCAGGATCCACTCGGATGAAATTTCCGGAAGAACTGCGCCAGCGCGTACTTTGCCCGTAGCCCAACCGGCAATCAGTTCTCCGTCTTCGATCCGAATGGTCATTTCTTTCAAGATCTTTTCCAGGGCTTTTGCCCTTCTGATTGCCTCAGGCTGACCCTCGGTCTCTTGATAGGACTTGGTCATGAGATACCCGCGTTCAACACAAATTGCAGGTGTCGTGAGCATGCGCGACCGTAATTCTTTTACCCTTGCGGTGGCTTCAAATGCCATTTCTGTTCACTCCCAGCATGCAAAAATTTGCGATTATCAGGGCCAAATATCCAAATCAACTAACCCCCTATCTGGGTGTTCAAACCATAGTGTTCAAAAAGGGCTTTGATTTCTTCCTGGCGTTCAGGGGGAACCGGTCTGACCTTCAATTTGTATTCTTTGCCAAGCTGCTCATATTTTACCTTCCCGAATTCATGCACCGGCATAAGATCCACCCGCTCCACCGATTTCAGCCCAGCCAGGAATTCAGCCGTAGCTTTCAGATTTTCTTCCGAATCATTGTATCCCGGAACCACGGGAACCCTGATAATGATTGGTTTTCCCGCATCATTAAACCGTTTCAGGTTTTTTATAATCGGTTCGTTGGAGACGCCCGTGTTTTTCAGATGTCTCTCCGGATTCATGTCTTTGATATCAAACAGCAGCAGGTCTGCCTCTTCCAGGCATTTTATGCCTTCCGGCGAGGTGGTGTATCCGCAGGTGTCAATTGCCGTATGGATGTAGTTCTCCTGGCACTTTTTGATTAGTTCCAGGGTAAACGCCGGTTGCCAGGTCGCTTCGCCACCCCCTATTGTCACTCCTCCTCCAGACGAATTGTAGAACTGTTGATCCTTTTTTACGTTCTCCAGGATTTCTTCAACGGTATAGTATTTTCCGAAACATTCCAAAGCGCCTGTATAGCATACTTCAATGCATTTTCCGCAATTTGTGCACAACGTTCTGTCAACATAAAGCTTTGCCTTATCCTGTTCTTCAGCAAGCCGGATTGCGCCAACCGGGCAGACAGGAACACATCTGCCGCATCCGTCGCACTTTGCAGCAGTCACCTTCAACTCGGGATGGAATGCCTGCCCCTCCGGGTTACAGCACCAGGCGCATTTGAGTGGGCATCCTTTTAGGAATACCGTAGTCCTTATACCGTAACCATCGACAAAAGAACCGTGAATGATATGAAAGATAAGCCCTGTTGTTTGTTCCATATAATATTTCCCTTCTTCGTTAGTAGCGCTCCCGCAGATTTACCCTTCAACTGATCCCCACACACTTCAGGGGATAAAGAGGATAGATGATCTGTCGGGGTGATACATGTACTGCGTTAAGGTCGGCAAGGCGCCGTTATCCGATGGCGGTAAGGCCGCCGTCAACATATATGATTTGGCCGGTAACGAAATCCGAAGCCTCGGAAGCCAAAAACACCGCCGCGCCGACAACGTCCCTGGTCTCTCCCAGCCTCCCCAGCGGAATATTCTTAAGATAGTTTTGAGTCCTCCCCGGTTCCTTCATCTGTTTTTCCGTCAGCTTGGTGGCAATCAAGGCGGGCCCGATGGCGTTGACCTTGACATTGTAAGGGGCCCATTCGGCCGCCAGCGTCCTGGTAATCATATCCACCGCGCCCTTGCTGGCGCAGTAGGCGCTGTTCCCGCCGGCGTTCGCCCGGATGCCCCGCACCGAGGACACGTTGATGATTTTCCCGCTTTTCTTTTCCACCATGACCCGGCCAAACTCTTGGCAGCAGATCATAAAGCCTTTCACATTGACCTTGAACAATTTGTCCCATTCGTCCATGGGAAATTCAAGGGCCGGGCTTTTCAGGTTGTAACCCTGGGAATTAACCAGGATATCAATTGTGCCAAACTCGTCAAGCGCTGCTTTGACCAGCGCCTTTACGCTCGCCTCGTCTGCCGAATCGACCTGGAATATTTTGATGTCTTTGCCGGTTTCCGCTTTTATTTCGGCGGCGGCCTCTTCCAGGTTGGCTAGGTTGCGGCTGGCGATGCCGACTTCGGCTCCGTGCCCCGCCAACCCGGCGGCGATGGCCCGGCCGATGCCTCCGCCGCCGCCGATGACCACCGCCTTCTTCCCGCTCAGATCGAACAGGTTCATCGCTTATCCCTCCATTTACAGGACTTTTTTTACCCCCAGGATCTTCCTGGCTTCGCCCGGCGTCACCGGCTCCAAATTCAGTTCCCTGGCTATGCGGACTGTGCGGGCGACCAGCTGGGCATTGCTCTTGGCCAGTTCGCCCCGGGCATAGAATATGTTGTCTTCCAGCCCGACCCTGGCGCATCCCCCGATGATCATGGCCATGGTGGTGATGGGCAGCTGGGCCGAACCTACGGCGCAAACATTGAAGTAGCTGCCCTCAGGCAGAAACTGTTTCATGGACATCAGGTACTCCGGGGTGGCGTCCACCGCTCCCTGGTATTTCATGCCCAGCACGAAGTTGCAGTAGTACGGCTTCTCCACCAGGCCTTTTTGAATCAGGTTTTCCACATCCCTGAACATGGAATGGGAATAGCATTCCATTTCCGGCTTGATGCCAAGTTCTTTCATTCTGGCAGCCCATATTTCAATGTCCTTGGTCAGGTTGGAAAAGGGGGTTCCGGCAAACGCCCCGGCCTGGCGCATGAGGGTGCCCATGTTCAACGAGGCCATTTCCGGCATGGCTTCGAGGCATTTAACCCTTTCTTCGATGGTCAGGTTTGCTCCCCCGCCCGTGGAGTCCTGCAGGATTATATCGCACTTTTGGCGTATTTTTTCGTGGATCTCGGCGAACACTTCTTTGGCGCCGGTCGGTTTGCCGTCTTTGTCCCGGGCATGGATATGGACGATGGCCGCTCCTTCGTTGTAACAGTCGTACGCTTCTCTGGCGATTTCATCAGGCTGTTCCGGCACGTTGGGGTTCATGTCCTTGGTGACAAACGCCCCGTTGACGGCAGCAGTGATGATGATTTTTCCTTTCGGCAGCTCCATTCTTTCACCCGCTTGTTCTTTTTTTATTCAACTTCGGTGATGGCCACCAGGCGAACTATGGACGCGTCCCCGTTTTCCCACCGGATGGGGAAGCCGGCCAGCAGCACGCGCTTGCCGGTAACCTGGTCCATTTCCCCGCCGCAGTTCTCATAGCCGGCAATACCGTTGCCGAGAAGTATTTTGTGGCAAGGTTCGTACTCGGGGTAATCCTCGATGGGGTCTCTGCCCGTTTCTTTTTTGTATTCCCTGTACAGCCAGGGCATGGTCTCCTCCAGCGGCGGATGGGCCAACGGGTGGTCCAGGGCGCCCTGGTCCACAGCCACGGCCTTGACGCCTTTTTCCACGAACCATTCGGCCGCTTCGCGGTACAGGCCGCCATAATAGTTCATATATTCGTAGTTCTTCACCCGGTATAGTTTGTGCCAGCCGGTGTTCAGGACGACAAAGTCGCCTTTTTGGATTTTGGGGGTAACGTTTTCCAACATTTGGGGAGTGATTTTTTCCCACTTCTTGGTCGGCAGGTAGACAACCACGCCTTCGCCGTAAAAGGTCTCCAGGGGCATTTTCTCAATGGTTATCCCGTCCTCCAGCACATGGAACGGGGCGTCGGCATGGGTAGAAGAGTGCATTTTCAAGGTGAGCACGGCGGTGGATTTCCTCTGCCGTTCGTGGTAGGCCACTCTTTCCACCCGGATGTCCTGCATGAAACCAGGCCACGGCCACAAAGGGACGTTTTGCCCCAGCGGTTGAGACAGGTCGTAGATTTTGTACTTTTTGCTCATGATATTTTCCTCCTTGATGTTTATATGTGTTTATATATTAAATCTTTGGTCAGCTTAAACACGTCCAATAGGGCGTTGTCTCTTTCCCTTAAAATGTCTTCCAGTTTCCGGCCACGGTAATCATAGAAGCCTTTGCCCGACTTGACGCCAAGTTCTCCTCTCTCCACTCTCTCGAACAGGCTCTTGGGCCTGTTATCTACAGGCGCTTCAAGAAAATCCTGGTTTTGAAGGTTGCGCGCGCTCAGGTCCAGGCCGGTAAAGTCATACCTTTGCACAAAGCCCAAAACCATCGCCCGCGGGATGATGCTGGCCTTGACCGCCATGTCCAGTTCCTCCGGCGTGATATAGCCGTTGTCCAGCAGGAAAAACACTTCCCGGCCGATTATGCGCAGCAGCCGGTTGATCACAAATCCGGGAACAAATCTTTGCAAGACCACCGGCACCTTATCCAGCCTTTTTAAAAACTCCACCAAAAATTTCACTGTTTCGTCGGAGGTTTCCGGACCCCTGACCACTTCCACCAGGGGAACGACATGCGGCGGGGCAAACCAGTGAGCGATGGCGGAATTCTTTTGCCTTTTGGCGGGAAGAACTTGAAAAACATTCAGGTAAGATGTGTTGCTGGTAAATATCGTCCTGGCAGGGCAAATTTCGTCCAGCTTGGCGTACAGTTCTTTTTTGGCCGCAAGGTCCTCCACGATCGTTTCCACGACCAGGCCGGCGTTTGAGGCCGCTTCTTCCAGCTCCCGGGTGGGTTTTATCCTGGACATGATGTCCTTGATGCTGCCTGGTTCCAGCAGACCCCGCCGGGCAAAGGTGTTCAGGTTTGTTTCGATAACGGGCAGCGCCCTTTCCAGCGTTTCTTTCTTGCGCGTATAGAGCCCTGTTTCCAGTCCCCCGGCGGCAAAAACCTGAGCCAAGCCCGGCCCCATTGTCCCTGCGCCAAATATGCCCACCTTTTTTACTCCTTCGATTTCCATGTCAATTACCTCTTTTGTTTTATGCATTGGCCACGATCACCAGGACTCTGGCGGCCACCGGACCGTTGACGCTGATGGACCGTTTTTCTCCCGGCGCGATATAGACCATGTCGTTTTCTTGCAAAACGTGCTCCTCTTTTTCGCCTTTGACGGTGATCGACCCCCGCAGGACGCAGTAGATCCTTTCTTTGTCCGAGGAGGTCATGGCCGCGCCGCCGTCAGGCAGGAACTCGGAAATGGACACGTTGAGGTTCACCGCCCCTTCCGGCGGCCCAAATTTCCTTATCCCCCACATGTTGAAATGGTTCTTGGCCTCGTAGACTGTGCCTTCGTTGGCCTTAATCAAAATCACTTTTATCCACCTTCTTCCCCACGGGTTATTTGTTGTCGCCGGAGAATGCCCTGCTTAATGTCCAGGCGAAAATCCAGTATTGGCGCATCAATAATTGCCCTGCCCACATCGACGATGTCTGCGCCGGCTTCTATCAAAGCTGCCAGTTTTTCTGCAGTTACATCGCCTGCAAAGCCGATTTTCACCCGCTTGCGCCAGTTGCCGTCAGTGCCTGCCTTGACCACGGCCTGCAAATCTGCAATTCTTCCTGTGTCTACCATCAAAATGCCTGCCCCTGCCTCAACGGCTTCATTGGCTTCGTCGGCAATCGGGCCAAACTCACCCCTCAGCTGAATCACTACCGTTCTCCCAGGCAGGGTTACCGCTCTTTTGACGGCCCTGCCAATCCCGCCAAGCATCCGCGCGTAGTTCTTATCTAAATACACGAATGGTTCTTCCGCCATCCGGATTCCTGCGCCGCCTATGGCGATGGCTTGTCTAAGTTCCTCTTTGGTTTCCGGAAAAACTTTTTTCCAGGCACCGCATACAACCTTGATTCGCCCTCCTGCCGCTTCCACCATCTTCCGGGCCGAGGTCGCCACGCCCGATGGCTTTCCGATGAGTCCCAGCAGCTTTTCTTCGGCCAGAGTTACTTGGAGCGGATCTCCACTCGCTTTGAAGACCGTGGTTTTTTCGCTGAGCAGCATCCCGTCGGCTGCAGCCCAGAGATTTTTAAGTTTTATTTCTTCAGCTGTTTTTAACAACTTTTCCGAGCCAGCAAAGACGCCCTTCTGGTTTGAAGTAATTGCAAACCTAAATTCCTGGTCAATTCCCTGGAAAACATGCGCCCTGACATCTATCACCGTTCCACCTCTTTTGCTGCTTAGCTCACATTTTGATGCCGCGTTGTTTCAACCATTTAGGCATCAGGGCCTTTACCTCTTCGCTTACATCGGCCGAATTCTCAAGCATAAATTGACGCAAGCTCTCGCTGACATTAACACCGCCCTGCGCGCCATCAAAAACCAACACATGCTCGGTTTTGGTCACTTTCTTGGCGTACCTCATCGCATGGTCCAAATCCCACGCGATTACCGCATTCTTCATATACTGATTGCTGCTCTCGCAATGCTCGAATAATTTGGCTAAAGCTTTGCCTACCACGATTGTCGGTATTTGTTCAGAATAGAAATTGGATGGAAATCCTTTATATGAATAATTGTTGATCATTATCTTGAGCGCCGGATTGATCGTTGGAATCCAAGCAACCGTCTGCCTGCCGTGCTCGTCATACGTCTGTTCCGAGACGGGGCCATAAGGCGTAACCGGCTGTGACAAATCAAAAATATCCACGTTGGCCTGCATGAAATTGGCAAAAATCAATCCCGCGCCAAAGGTGTAGGGAATGGGGCATGGGCAATCAATAACCACAATACACTCATCAATTCTATTTAAGCAACGAAGCCATTTACCAAATAACTCCAATATTTCTGCCGTGATCCTATCACTTTGCTTTATCAAATCGATGTCTGAATCAAAGCCAATAATTCCAGTCGGGCACACCTTCATAATAACCGAACCGGCGAATTTCTCCTGTACAAAGGGCGACTCATAAATAGCCCGTGCTATAAAGTTTGCCGCACGCGATCCCATATTCGAGTGGTAGGTCGATCTGGTCTCTATCCTGGCGTACGACATGCCAAAGGGTTTTAGAATACGGTCGATCATACGATGTAAATGCACTTCCCGCACATCGTCGTTATGAGCGTGAATAATCCATTTGGCATCATACGCCTTTGCCAGCCCATACAAAGGACCCATTATTGTTTCAATCTTTATCGGCCGATCTATTGGAGCAATGCACTCCGCCTTGCCGTTGAAGTACTTATCCAATTCAAAATGCTTAATATACTCTTCGCTTTCGCGAAAACGAACGCCCACCCCTGCTCTAAGCCTGATATCGGTTGCCCCGGTCCTGGCCTCCACTTCATCTTTGATCGTTTTGATCATTTCGGCAAACGGCCGGCCACCCGCTATGGTAAACCCATGGTGCGACGTCAATATGTTCACGCTGTCTCCGGGTTTGATTCTGGAGAAATCTATGTTTTGGAGAGACTTCTTGACTTCTTCCCGAATCACCTCAAGTTCAGTTCCCGTATAGATGGGATCAGGAATCTCCGGGAATAATTCCTTAACAAGAATGGACGTCATCCCAGGCAATTCACAAGCCCTCTTTTTCAGTTCATGCGGCGCAATGCCATATTGTGACACCCTCGGTTCTAAGGGTTTAAGCGTTGGTCTAAGCATTTTTATTCCTCTCTTTCAACTTAGCCTCAAGAATATCATCCAGGAATTTTCTGTCTTCTTCGAAGAAATATCTGCTCCCATATTTTTCAATCACTTCAGGGTTGAGGTTCCATAAGGTTGCTGTAGGCCCGCGCCATTGGTAGCCATCGGCAGGGTCGGGCGGTTCTATGCCAGCGGCTTGCAGCAATCGATAGATCGGTCGGGGGCAAGCTATCTTGCAACCGATCCCTGCACCTGTTTTTAGCGTTACTTCCGCCGGCGTCCTTGCTCCATCCAGAATAGCAGCCGCCACTTCGCCAGCCCGTGTATTGCTGCAAATGCACACAATCATATCCGGACTGTATTTCGCCTTGATGCAAATATCCCATATTTTATCTTGATCAAATCGATTAACATCCATCCCCACCTCTATGGGTTCCTCAAGTGGTTCCATGGTGACGGCGTATTGCGGGCATCTTTGGTGGCAATTGGTGCAACCGTAACATTTTGCATAGTCAATCACAGGCTTTTTGTTTTCCATGCTAATCGCAAATGTAGGACAAACACGATAGCACGTCCTGCAGCCGTTGCACTTATCCAAATCGATTACGGCTTTTTTAGTTATACTAAGCATTTTCGGCCTCCTATCCTCCAAGTTTTTATTTTTTAATCATGATAATTCCATTTTTTAGCCAACCTCATCATTAATTATGATGATGAGCAGGCGCACTGCCGGCTTTAAGTTTCTCGCGCAAAGCTTCGGCAATTTTTTCCGCAAGCGCATATTTGCCTGGCTGGTTGGGAATTTCCTTCAATATGACTTCCAATGCGGTTTTGACTTCATCATTTGGCCCAGGCAAAGCGATTATCAGTGTTTCATTCATTTCACCTACAGCTATGCGCACACCTTCCTTGCAGTGCCGCCCGGTACCTTTTTGATACCGGACGATCCAGGGAGTAGCCGCAGCAGGATCAAGCCGCAAAATACCCTCGATGGTATGGTCCTTGTCTTCGGCTCCCACTCCGCCCGTTGAAATAATCAAACCATATCCTTCGTCAACAGCCCGGAAAAGCTTATAATAAACATCGTCTGGATCGTCATCGATGACCGGTCCGATATCCGCTTGATAGCCTCTTCGCCTGAAAGCCTCGGCAATCATTTGCGAATTCGTATCTTTGATCATGCCTTTTTTTATTTCAAAGCCTGTGGGAAAAACCTTAACGCGCCGCGCGATCCGGTTTCGTATTTCCCGAACCATTTGTTCTGATCTTTGTAAAGTCTCCTCAACCTCTTCCGGCGGCAAGGAGATTAGTCCCAAGATACCGTGGGAATGAATCCCGGCATTTTCGCCCAATCTGACACCCGGTATTTGGGCCAGCCGCTGCAATAATTGTTCCTCTTTGCCTGCAATATCCCTATTGTTTACAACCCGCTTCAGTATATCCATGGTAATATGGCTATCGCGAACATCCACCACCAGCACCTGGTCCCTTTCCAGGTTTAATACCTCCGCGGCAGCCCTGGCAATCTCGTTTAAATCAGCACCTTCCATGCAGATGTCATCAACCCATAGTTCGGTTTTTTCCAGCAGGTTTATTTCCGAAACGTCATATCGATCATCAGGCAATTCTAGCACCTCTTTAATTACGCAAAATACGCAGGTTTTGGAACGGCGTCCGGCCCACTTTTGGGGGTTAATTAAAAGCGGAGCCGAACGCCGTTGCAGCTGCTTTCTATTTGGTGCCCTTAATCACTTAAGCAACTCTTGCAACCCGTTGTAGACCTTGCGGGCCGGCAAACCTTTAGCCTCAACGCCGCTTATCCACTTTTCGTTAATGGGCTCAAGCGTCTTTTCCCACAAAGCCGTCTCTTCCGGGGTTGTTTTATAGATAATCTGGCCCATCCCTTTTTCGAGTTCTTTATACTGTCCTTCTTCTACCAGGTACTGTTTGGCCCTCTCCATGCCTGCCCAGTCAAACCCTTCCACAATTATCTGCTGGAGGTCGGCAGGAAGGCTGTTCCATGTCTTAAGATTGATCAAGTAACCCATGGCAATAGACCCCAGCCCGCCTTCTCCCATTTCCGTGTGGTATTTGAACACCTCGTGCGTCTTGAAAGTATTAATGGCTACATAATGGGTCAATATGCCGTCGGCGACGCCTTTTTGCAGGGTATTGTACCAATCGCCCCCGCCCACGCCGCTCATAGCGCTGCCGCCATTAGAAGTGACAACGCTGCAGAGCTGCTCGCCCTCGGCGATTATGACCTTGCCCTTGAGGTCGGCCGGAACCTTGATTTGTTTTTTGGTGGTGTGGACATAGGTATGGGGCATCGCCGTTAAGCTCAGCCACCTTACACCGTTCTTTTCATTCTCTTGCTGAAGTTCCGGGAATTTTTTCAGGAGTTCCCGGTAAACATTGGTCGTCTTGACAACATCCGGCAGGCCAGGCATTGGTAAATTGAAAATATAGTTGAGTTCTTGAACACCCGGGGTAACCCCCACTGTATAATAACCGATATCGGCGACACCAGTGGCCACCCCTTTGTAGGTATCAACGTTCTTTAGCAGCGTGCCGGAATAATATGGGGTGATCTTGATTCTTCCTTTACTGTTTTCCTCAATCCTTTTCATTCCCTCGGTTTCGACTTTGGCCAGCAGTCCCCCCTCCGGGTTCCAGGAACTGAACTTTAGTTCGTACACCTTGGCAGTATCGGGAGTTGAAGGTTGATTGCCGGTCTTGCTGCTGCACCCAGCCACAAACATGCTGCTGATCAATACTAATACGCACGCCGACGTTAGCAAAACAAGGAGCTTTTTCATTTTCATCCCTCCATAATCATATTTACGGTTTCCCCTCCCAGCATGTCTTGCATCTAAACCTTAATAATTTTTCCCCGATACCCTCCCTCCTTTCTCAGGTTTGCATGTTTTCACGCCGCAATAACCCGCGTAATTGGTTTACACAGCATCACCTGCCAATTTAAAAATTTCCTTGTCTTAAAATAATCCTATTTCACCAGGTACAGAGA
>JANLFJ010000057.1 GCA_024655825.1 Peptococcaceae bacterium
GCGTGTTGCGGGTCCTGAAAGGCAAGGAAGAGGCCAAGGTTTATGTTTGAGTTTTACCGGAGCCGGCCTTAAAAAAGAGTCATCCCACCGCGATAAAGAGGGGGGTGACTCTATATCAATTGATTTTGAGTTCCCAAAAAGGCAATTTCATTTGTGGGGGATCAGGTATTGAACAAGCATTTTTTTGCAGGGCAGGCTCAAATGCCGGCAGGGACCGACGTGTATGAGCATTATAAATACTTGTCAATACTCATGACAGTGGACATGGACACCGGCAAAATCCTTAATTGCATTGTGCCAATCTACTGCGAAATCCACAATGAGTTTTTATCTGAAATAATGGTAGGCAAATCTTTAGACACGGATTTTGGGTCCATAATTAAACAAATCGAAAAGACGGTCCATACCCAGACCAAGAGGTCGCTAATCACCGCGTTGCAGGTTTTATACAACCGCTACAGGATTGTAAAGAAAAGGATAGCGAAATGACCCGACTGTAAAACTCAAGATAAAGTGTTTGTATAATATGTATAGCAGGTATAAAGTGAGGCTGGTTTATGGGTATAAAAAAGAGATGGGGATATGTGCTGGCGGGATTCATAATAATGCTTGTGCTGGGTCTGATCTATGCCTGGTCGGTGTTCGTGTTGCCTTTGGAAAAGGAATTCGGCTGGGAAAGGGACCAGACGTCCCTGACCTTCAGCCTGTCCATGATCTTTTTTTCGGCGGGGTTGATGCTTGGGGGCGCCCTGGTGGACAAAAAGGGGCCAAGGTTGGTGACACTCACCGGAGGAGTTCTTGTTTGCCTGGGTTTTGTCCTGGCTTCCTTTACCCGGGTTCCGTTGCATTTATACTTGTCATATAGCATTGTCGGCGGGGTATCGTCCGGTGTCGTATACAATTGCGTGTTAGCAACCGCGGTGAGATGGTTTCCGGACAGGCGGGGATTGGTCTCAGGGCTGTTGATGATGGGTTTCGGTTTGGGAGGAATGGTGCTGGGGTCAGGTGCCAGCATGATTATCCAGCTCATGGGTTGGAGAAACGCCTTCAAGATCTTAGGACTGATCAATCTCCTGGTTATTATCCTCCTAGGTCAGTTTTTGCGGAATCCCCCGGAGCCTGGGCGACCTTCTGCTGGTTCGGCGGAGAAACCAGTTTCATTTCAGACCGGCAAGGATTATGACTGGCCGCAAGTGCTGAGACAACCCCTTTTTTGGTCAATTTGGCTGTGGGCAATTGCGAATATTTCCGGCGGGCTGACGGCTATAGGGCATATTGTACCGTTTGCTGCCGAGAAAGGTATTGAGGAAAATTTGGCGGTTTTAGCCATGGGAGTATTGTCCGTTTCCAACGGGGCTGGCAGAATTATGTTCGGTTATTTTTCCGACAGGCTGGGAAGAAAGACCTGTTTCATTATGGATGCCTTGACCATGATGCTGGCCTTGTTCCTCCTGGCCACATCACTGGGGAAGTGGGGGTTTAAAGGCTTGTTTGTTTCCGCAGTTTTAGCCGGTATTGCTTATGGCGGCGTCACTCCGCAACTTTCATCTGCCATGGCCGGGTTTTTTGGGCAAAAGCACTTTGGCGCCAATTTTGGACTTATCAGCACTTCAATTGGGGCGGCTTCCCTTTTCGGGCCGTATTTGAGCGGATATCTGAAAACTTCGACCGGAGTTTATGAAATGAGCTTTTACTTTCTTGCCGCCATCGCGCTGTTTAGCAGCGTAATAGCTGTCATATTCATTAAAGAGCAATAGTTTTATGAAAAGGAGGTGTTGAACAGCCGGCCTTTTTTGTGGGACAAACTTGAAATATTGATACTTCCGAGCCGGATTAACCTAAGGAGCGATCTATGGTGACCGGCCTGGGCTGCGAGGCCCACGGGGTATACCGGGAAACGGGTATGCCTTCCCAGGTTCGTGTATAAGGAGGTGACTGATCAATGGCTAATTATGCCTTTTATTAGCCCCACCCTCCTGCAGGTGGGGCTTTAGTTTGTTAATACCTGGCCGTTATGCACGCCTTAAAGGTTGAAATGGGTTTGAAGAAATGTATCATATTGAAAGGATGGATTTTATGCATACTTTGGAAGAGGATATCCAGGCTGCCGTAACCTATCACGGCCACCTGTGTTCAGGCATGGTGTTGGGGGTGAGGATGGCCCGCCTAGGTTTGCGCGAGCTGGGGATTGACGATCCCTTGCATTATAGAGACCTCATTGTCTATGTGGAGATGGACCGTTGCGCTACCGATGCCGTGGGCGTAGTTACCGGTTGTACCCCGGGCCGTCGGCGCTTAAAACTGGTGGACTACGGTAAAATGGCTGCCACCTTTGTGGACCTTGCCAGCGGCCAGGCAGTACGGGTGGCAGCTGTAGGATCCCAACGGCCTCCGGAAGGGGTAGACCCCCGCGTTTTCTGGCAGGACATCCCAGATGACGAAATCTTTAAAGTAGAACCAGTGCGGATTGCCATTCCACCGGAAGACCTGCCGGGCAAGCCCCGACGTTCAGTGACCTGCAGCCGCTGTGGTGAGAAAGTTCATGACGGTCGTGATGTGGCCATGGATGGCCAGTTCCTGTGCCGGGCATGCGCCGGGGGGGTCTACTACAAGACGGCAGAGCCAAGGAGGCAGGATTATGTGGGAGATATATGATGAATTAATCGCAGCGGTGCCACCGGATCTGGAGGTAGAAGATTGCATCGTCGGTCTTAATTGGATCCTGGTTCGTTCCCGGGCCACCGGACTGGCGATGACGCCCCTGGAGGGTCATCCTCGCATCAAGCTGGCCGGGGAAATAAAGGGTATGCCCGTGCAGGAACTCGCGGGATACATTAAGTTCTGGAACAATTACGAGGCTGCCCTGGGCCTGGCGGCTATAAATTCGGTTATAAACACGCCAGAACAAATAGAAAGAATCTGCGGCCGACCTTTAAGCAGCCAGCCCCGAGTGAATGCCTTTACCTGCTTTCAGGAACAGGTGCGTGGTAAGAAGGTAACTGTCATCGGCCATTTTCCCGACCTGGAGCACCTGGCGCGGAGCTGTAAACTCACAATCTTAGAACGTCGTCCTAGCAACGGCGATTTACCCGACCCTGCCTGTGAGTATATTCTCCCGGAGCAGGACTATGTCTTTATCACCGCTACCACCCTGATCAATAAAACCCTCCCACGGCTCCTGGAGCTCAGCCGCCGGGCGCGGGTGATCTTGGTAGGTCCAAGCACCCCTATGACTCCCGCATTGTTCCATTATGGTATCGATACCCTGGCGGGGACGGTGGTTGTGAAGCCGGAGACGATACGGCGTGTGGTTCAGGAAGGCGGCTGCATGGAGATATTCAAGTGCGGTGGCTGTATGGTCCGGATGAGGCGGGGAGAGGGGCAGTCTGGCTGCGGGGAACAGGCAGATCCGGGAACCTGCCGTTCGGGTAACAATGGAGAGGAGGTTTAGTACGGTTGGCGATGGCCAGAAAAGCTTCGTCTGATATACAACTGGCAAGAGGATACTGCTGGAGAAAAATCATTTTGCCGGCCTTGCCGCTGCTGGTATTCCTTTTTTCCTTTCCGCTGGGCCGCTACCCAATCTCCTCAGGCCAGCTGCTGACTATCCTGGTGGCGAAGGTATTTCCCATCGCGCCAACTTGGCCGTCCACCCTGGAGACGGTGGTCTTCCACGTCCGGCTGCCGCGGATGCTGGCTGCCATGCTGGTAGGGGCGGCCCTGGCTACCGCCGGTGCTGCCTATCAGGGGATGTTTAAGAATCCCCTGGTCTCACCGGACATCCTGGGGGCTTCGGCAGGGGCCAGCTTCGGCGCCGCCTTGGCCATCCATTTATCTATGGGTTTGGTCGGTATCCAGATCAGTTCCTTTCTTTTCGGCCTTTTGGCTGTGGGGCTGACCTGCATGTTGAGCAGCCGTATCCGTCACGACCAGGTCCTCATCCTGGTCCTGGCCGGCATTCTCATGGGGACCCTGTTTTCTTCCGGCACCGCTTTGCTTAAGTATATAGCCGACCCATACGATAAACTTCCTGCCATCACCTTCTGGCTTATGGGTAGCCTGGCGGCCATTGCCCCCCGAGATGTTTGGACGGCCATGGTACCCATTCTTATAGGTATGCTGCCACTTTACCTGCTCCGCTGGCGCCTTAATGTTCTATCTCTGGGCGAGGAGGAAGCCTGCTCTTTGGGTCTGGATACCGGACGTTTGCGGTTAATCGTTATCTTCTGTTCCACACTGATAACAGCAGCCTCCGTAGCCATCAGCGGCATGATCGGTTGGGTTGGGTTGATTATCCCCCACTTGGCGCGGATGTTCGTCGGCCCCAACTACCGGGAGTTATTACCGGCCGCCATGCTCATTGGCAGCGCCTACCTGATGCTGGTAGATGACCTGGCCCGGGTCCTAACTTCAGTGGAGATCCCTCTGGGCATCTTGACTTCCATCATCGGTGCTCCCTTTTTCCTTTATATTCTCCTGAATGCCCGGAGGGGGTGGGTATGAAGCTGGAACTGAAAGAAGTCTCCAGCGGCTATGGCCACCATACTCTGATCCGGGGGATTTCCCTGGCGGTGACTGAGGGTGAGGTTTTGTGCCTGTTGGGACCCAATGGTTCTGGCAAGACGACCCTCTTTAAGACCATTCTGGGGCTTTTACGGATCCATAGAGGACAGATCCTCCTGGACGGGGAGGACATCAGCCGTTGGCCGCGGGCCAGGCTGGCCCGGGTGATGGGATACATTCCCCAGGCCCATAACCCACCCTTTCCCTTTAAAGTATTGGATGTGGTACTCATGGGACGCACAGCCCACCTGAGCCCTATGGAGACGCCGGGTCGTGAGGATATGGCTATCGCCCGCCGGGCCATCGCCACCCTGAATATCTCACACCTAGAGGACCGGGTCTATACGGAGATCAGCGGGGGTGAGCGGCAGCTGGTCCTCATTGCCCGCGCCCTGGCACAGGATCCACGGCTCATCATTATGGATGAGCCCACCTCGGCCCTGGACTTTGGAAACCAGCTTCTTGTTCTAGGACATATCAGACGGCTGGCGCAGATGGGGTTAGCCATCATAATGGCCTCCCACTTTCCCGACCACGCCCTCCTCTATGCCACCAGGGTGATGATGTTAAAAACAGGCCAGATTTATAGCCAGGGCAGGCCGGAGGAGACGGTCACCGAAGAAAGCCTGAAAAGCTTGTATGGCGTGGACGTAAGAATTATCCAGGCCGAACTCCCGGGATGCAATGAGACCCGGGTATGCATCCCGGTAAGCAGGTAAGCGAATGAGTATTTACATGTTTTAGCCCATGTTAAGGGTGCCGCTGATTCCCCGTTCAACTTAATTTCGGGATTTTTCCTGACGAATAAAGGTAAAAACGAACTTAATGGGAGGTAATAAACTTGTTTAGACCTTGTAACCATAAAGGAGTCATTCTTTTTGCGATCTCGCTCCTGGCCATACTTCTCCTGGCTGCCGTCCTGGCGGGTTGCGGAGCGCAAGAAAGTGGACAGAAAGCAACTGGCCAAGCTTTGGCCGGTCAAACAGCGACTGAGCGGACAATAACCGACATGGCCGGCCGTCAGGTTATCGTCCCTGGCGAAATAAAGAAAGTCTTTGCTACCAGCCCCGTTGGAAGCATTCTGGTCTATACCCTGGTGCCGGAGAAGCTGGCGGGGTGGAACTATGATCTAAATAATGAGGAAGAAAAGAAATATATCCTGCCCGAGTATCAAAAGCTACTCAACTTAGGGGGGTGGTATGCCAAGAACACAGCCAACATTGAAGAGATCCTGAAAATACATCCTGATGTTATTCTTTCTATGGGCTACATGGATGACACGGCTCGTTCCCAGGCCGACCAGATCCAGCAGCAGTTAAGAATACCGGTTGTGATGGTTGACGGTGAACTGACAAAACTGGACCAAGCTTATGAGTTTATAGGCGACCTGCTGGGCGATAAGCAAAGAAGCCGGGAGCTGGCGGCATACTGCAGGGATACTATTAACGAAGTTGCCGCTAGGGTTAAAGTCTTGCCGGCGGATAAGAGGGTACGAGTTTACTACGCTGAAGGGACTACCGGCTTACAAACGGATCCCGCTGGTTCCCAGCATACCCAGGTTTTAGACTTTGTCGGTGGCATTAACGTAGCAGCCATTCCGCCAGAGCGCGGGCCGGGGGGCATGGGGATGAGTTCCGTTTCCCTGGAACAGGTCCTATCCTGGAATCCCGACGTGATTCTCTGCTGGAATGTAGCCCAGGGGGGTTCCTATGAAAAAATTCTGAAAGACAATAAATGGCAAAATTTAAAAGCGGTGCAGAGCAATCGCGTATATCAGGTCCCCCATGGGCCTTTCAACTGGTTCGACCGGCCGCCTTCCGTCAACCGCTTAATCGGGGTGAAGTGGCTGGCCAATCTCCTTTACCCGGATATTTTTAATTATGACATGGTGGGTACGGTCAAGGATTTTTATGCCAGGTTCTACCACTATAATTTATCCGATCAGGAAGCTAATACCCTTATATCCGGAGCCATGGGGAAATAGAGAACCGTGAGAGCTAGGAGATATAATCCTGCAAGAAAATCTGAAACGTGGGTATAATACCCCACGTTTCATTTCAAGTGGTGCCGCGGAAGGGACTTGAACCCCCACGCCCTTGAGGGGCGGTAGATTTTGAGTCTACTGCGTCTGCCAATTCCGCCACCGCGGCAAAATACTGTTTCGAATGCAAGAGATATTCTACCAGACGAAGTATTTGCTGTCAACAACGCAATAACAGGAAATGCAATAACAGGAAACGCAATAACAGGAAAATCGGGCCAAGAAGTATGAAAGAGAAGGCTTATGAGGCCTTCTCCTGTTGCGTGCGTGCTGTTTTGGCGGCGGATGTATCCATGCCTTTTGGCTTTTTCAGAAATAAATCACTTGTTTTTAAGGCTTTCGTCGGCGTTTATTGTCTTGTTGGCGCCTGCCTTGTTGCGCTGGCTTCCCCTGACAACATCTCCCTTGTTGGGTGAAATGTCATATTCGGTGGCTATTTCCTCGTTCATCAGGTCGGATGTGTATGTCTTGTCAGGTTTGGGAGTTACCCTGGGAGTCGTTTTATTTTTGTCCATTATTTTGGACCTCCTTACAATTTGTTTTTACTTTGGTTCACTTAATAGCTTTTAGTTTCTTGCGCCGCCGCCATTGTCAGTATTACCAATTTGGCTTTGTTTTTAGCCTTCCCAGTTTAAAAGATTGCTGGATCCCCCCTTTCCTCATGGTTATTTTCCCCAATTTTAAAAACACTATCCTAATATTTTTTTGTTGTGTTAAAATGTCCTAGATAGGAACTTTATGAGATTTTTAACGTCAATACAAACGATAAGCGAAAGGGGGCGACTAACTGTGCAGCGGGATGAAGAGTTAGTGGCCAGGAGTAAACACGGTGATATTGACGCTTTCGAAGAACTGGTTTGCCTTTATGAGCGAAAGGTGTTTACGGTAACATACCGGTTGATGGGAAACCGCGAGGATGCCAGCGACTTGGCGCAGGAGACATTTTTAAGGGCTTTTCAGTCCCTTAATGGGTTTCGGGGTGAAGCTTCTTTTTTGACTTGGATCTGCCGGATCGCGACCAATGTATGCCGTGATGAGCTGCGGAAGCGCTGCCGGATAGCAGCGGATTCGCTTGACGAAAAAATCACCCTTGATGATGGCGAAGTTACCAGGCAATTCGCTTCGACAGATCCCGGCCCTGATGAGATTTATGAAAAGAAGGAACTCCAGGCAAGGATTCAGGGTTTTATTAATACCCTTTCCCCGGAATTTCGCCTGGCGCTAGTCTTACGAGATATTATCGGTTATTCCTATGAAGAGATCGCCAGGCAGTTGGAGTGCTCCCCCGGCACGGTTAAATCCCGCATCAGCAGAGCCAGGAATTATCTAAAAGAGAAGCTTCTGGCAGAGAGGGAACAAAACAACCGTCGCGAGCGTCTATACGGGTAGGAATGGGGGTAAGGAAATGGACTGCAAACATATTAAGAGTGTCCTGTCGGAATACCTGGACGAAGCCCTCACCGCTGAAGAAGCTGCTCTGGTTAAAGCTCACCTTGATGACTGCCCGGAATGCCGGGATGAGTATGAGCAGCTCCGGCAGACAGTTCAAGTGCTTTCCTCTTTGGAAGAGGTTATACCGCCAGCCGGTTTTCGCCGCGAACTTCGCCGCCAACTGGAGGAAGCGGTACTGGATAAGCTGAGCAAGAGGTTTTCATTGAAATCTCTTATACCTGTCCGTTGGAAAAGGATAAACAGGGTTCAGCTCCTGCCTGTAGCCGTGGCGTTGGCTTTAATGCTGGTTTTGATACCCTTTGTCGGAAACTACATGCCGGGTGTGGGCAGGCAGGCCGACAAAATGCCGACGGCGGATTCGCTGGGAAAAGCGGAAAGCAAGGCGGCAAATCAGCTTTCAGCGGAGGAAGAGCTGGCCAGGAAGACGGCGCCGGCGGGCAAAGGAGGCGAAGTCCAGTTCCAGTTAAGGTCCGCAGCCGAGATGCCCGAGGCGGAATCCGGGGCGGGCAACGGCCAGGCGCCGGTTGATGCGCCTCCGGTTTCGGCCCCAGAATATGCCCGCAAGATAATAAAAAATGCCGATGTTTCCTTGCAGGTCGATGATTACCAGGCCGCGGTGGAGGCCATCAAACGGCAGGTGGAAACCTCGGGAGGATATATCACGAGCGAAAACGTGAGCGCCGCTGGGGCCGGCGGGGTTGTTAGCGGTCACCTCCAGGTCAGGGTTCCTGCCGACCGGTTCGATAGTTTTCTTTCCGGCATGGAAGGAGTGGGGAAGCTCAAGTCCCGCAACATTTATACCCAGGATGTCACGGAAGAGTACATTGATGTCGAAAGCCGGCTGAAAGCCATGCGCACGAAGGAAGAGAGGCTTCTAGCCATTCTCACGAAGTCCGGCCAGCTAAGCGATGTTCTGGCGGTGGAGAACGAACTGGCCAGCACGCGCGCCCAGATTGAATCCATGCAGGGAAGGCTGCGCTACTTAAACAACAGGACAGAGTTTTCAACAATCAGCATCAATATTCAACAGGTGGCGGCTTCGACCCAGCAGATTTCCGGCGAAGGGTTTAAGGATGTCTTCAAAAAGACAAAGGAAGCTTTTATCAAAGCTGTCAACAACATCATCCTGGGTACCGGGGCCCTGCTGGTTTTCATTGGTTCAGCCGTCCCCTACCTGGTGCTTATAACTGTTGTAATTGGGATTGCCTGGTGGCTGCACAGCAGAAAAAGAACCGGGAATGGCAGCTAGGGAAGAGCGAGGATTTGAGTTTTTGGGATAAATGGGTAACGGTGTGCAGGGAAATCGATCCCGCGCACCGAATTTTTTATTTGGATAGAATAATAATAATAATTGATGAAAATGGAGTGAGCGCTTTGTCTGGAAAATTCATGTTAATTGACGGTAATAGCCTGGCTCACAGGGCCTTTTATGCTGTTCCCATGCTCTCAAACTCAAAGGGGTTTATCACAAACGCCATTTACGGGTTTTGCAATATGCTCTTCAAAATAGTGGAAGAGGAAAAGCCGGAATACGTGGCAGTTGCTTTTGATAAAGGCAAAATTGTTTTTCGTCACCAGGATTACGGTGACTACAAGGCACAAAGAAAAGCTACGCCTGACGAACTCAGGCCGCAGTTTCCCGTCCTGAAGGAGCTGCTTAGGGCTATGAGGATTGCCGTTTTCGAATGCGAAGGCTACGAGGCTGACGATATTATCGGAACGCTGGCCCGCCGTGGAGAGGATGAAGGGCTGCAGGTGGTCATCGTCACTGGGGACAGGGACGCCCTGCAGTTGGTCTCGCCACGGACAAAGGTGGTTTTAACCAAAAAAGGGATTTCCGAACTGGAAACTTTTGATGAAGAAACCTTGAAAAAAAAGTACGGTCTTCTTCCGGAACAGATGATTGATTTAAAAGGGTTGATGGGGGACAGCTCCGACAACATACCCGGTATACCGGGGGTGGGGGAGAAGACTGCCCTGAAGCTTATCCAGGAATACGGCAGCATGGAAAATGTGCTGGCTCACCACGGAGATTTTAAGGGTAAAAAACTAGGCGAACTGCTGCGGGATTACGCCGATCAGGCCAGACTGAGCAGGAAGCTGGCCGTAATCGAAAGAGAAGTGCCGGTCGAATTCAAGCTTGATGACTGCAAACGGGTCGAGCCCGACTACCCCAAGCTTGTCGAAATCCTGCGGGAACTGGAGTTCAGGAGCATACTGGAAAATATGATGAACAAAAACAATTCACCGGATGTTGCGGGTATGCGGGTGGAACGGCCTGCGCTTGAGGGCAGGGTTATAGGAGAACCCGAAACACTGGCAGCGTATCTAGCGGAAAATAGGGAAGGTTTTTCGCTTTATCTGCGGGCTAAGAAAGAAAGGCCGGCGTTTGTGGAAATAACGGAACTTGGCCTCAAAGCTCGCGGGAAACCCCCGGGCGCTGTTTTTCCCGTTCGCTTGTCCTGGAAATCGCCAAAAGAACTGCAAGCCTTGGCGGCAGTCCTAAAGCCGCACCTGGAGCGGGAAGACCTTAAAAAAACGGTCCATGACGCCAAGACGGCCTTGCTCGCCTGCAGGGCGCTGGGCATTGAACTCAGAGGGGTCGAGTACGATACCATGTTGATGGCCTACCTGCTCAACCCTTCACGCGCGCAAACGGACCTTGGTTCACTAAGCGGTGACTACCTTGGGGAGGGCGCTTTCCAAAGGGACGGGGGCGAGGAAGTCTATCTTTTTCTTGAAGCCTTGGAACTGCTGGGCCCGCGCCTGAAAGAAGAACTTATCGAAATGAAGATGTGGGAACTTTACCGGGATGTTGAACTGCCTTTAAGCCGTGTGCTTGCGGGGATGGAACAAAGGGGAGTGCTGCTGGACAGGGGTATCCTGCGCGAGATGGGAAAGGAATTGGAGGGGAGGATTTCCAGACTGGCGGGAGAAATACACACTGACGCCGGGGAGGAATTCAACATCAATTCCCCCAAGCAGCTGGGCGAGGTCCTTTTTGGAAAGCTTGGGCTGGCCCGCGGCAAGAAGACCAAGACCGGCTACTCCACCAGCGCCGAGGTGCTGGAAGCCCTGGCTCCGGAACACGAGATCGTCGCCAAGATACTGCACTACCGGCAGCTGGTCAAGATAAAGACGACGTATATCGACGGGCTTGAGTCATTGGTCGAACCGGTCACCGGAAAGGTTCACACATCGTTCAACCAGACGGTGACCGCAACGGGCAGGCTTTCCAGCACCGAACCGAATCTCCAGAACATCCCCATCCGGATGGAGGAAGGGCGACGGCTGCGCAAGGCCTTCTTGCCTTCGCCCGGGAACAGGCTTCTTTCGGCCGACTACTCGCAGATAGAATTGCGAGTGCTGGCGCACATCGCCGGGGACGAGGTGCTGGCGGAAGCCTTTCATAAGGGGCAGGACATTCATACCCGCACGGCTGCCGAGGTATTCGGCGTACCGATGGAAGCGGTCACCAGGGGGATGCGGCGGGCGGCCAAAGCCGTTAATTTCGGAATCGTGTACGGCATCAGCGATTTCGGGCTGAGCCAGGACCTGGGAATTTCCAGGGCGGAAGCCAAAGAATACATTGAAAATTATCTTAAACGCTATCGCGGCGTTAAAAGATACATGGAAAGGGTTGTGGAGGAAGCGCGGGAAAAGGGCTACGTCACGACCATACTTAACCGCCGGCGCTACATTCCCGATATTTTGAGCCGCAACTTCACCCTGCGCAGTTTTGCGGAGAGAACGGCCATGAACACGCCCGTTCAGGGAAGCGCGGCCGATATCATCAAGCTGGCGATGCTCAAGCTTCAGGAGGTGCTGGATAAAGAAGAAAAGGAGACGGCGATGATCCTGCAGGTGCATGATGAATTGATACTTGATGTACCGGCCGGCGATGTGGCCAGAATAGCCCAGAAAGTAAGGGGGGTCATGGCCAATGCTTTCCCGTTGAGCGTTCCCCTGAAGGTTGACCTGCAGGCGGGGTCTAACTGGTATGACCTGGAGAGCATAGGCTCTGATTGATTTTTCCACGCGAAACGCCGCTGCGTTCACGACTTAGCTTTTGGCGAAAGGAGTAAGGGATGTGCCGGAATTACCGGAAGTGGAGACGACCAGAAAAAGCCTGCTGTCCTTGGTCAGGGGCAGGACGATCGATTCGGTGGAGGTTTTTTATGACGGCATGATTAAGAACATGCCTGCTCCGGAATTTTGCCGCAGGCTTGCGGGCCAGATGATAGCGGATGTTAAAAGGCGGGGAAAGTACCTGCTGTTTCATTTGACCGGTGGATATACCCTGGTTGTTCACCTGCGCATGACCGGGCAGCTTGTTTTTTCAGGGCCGGAAGTCTTGCCGGCGCGGAACACGCGCCTCGTTTTCAATTTGTCGGACGGCGGCCAGCTTAAGTTCATGGACACCCGCAAGCTCGGGTTTGTTTACCTGGTGCCCACAGGCTGCTGGGATCAGGTGGGGAGGCTTGCGGAACTGGGGCCGGAACCACTGGAGGAGGGATTCACGCTGGAGGCGTTTTCTGGCATACTGCGAAACAGAAAGGGTATCATCAAGTCGTTTTTATTGGACCAGCGAAGAATTGCCGGGATCGGCAACATTTATGCCGATGAGATCCTGTTTGCAGCCGGCATAAACCCCAAAAGAAGCATCAAAGACCTGGAACCGGCCGAACTGGAAAGGATTTATGAAGCTGTCCGCGACAGGCTGAAGGAAGGGCTGCGCTTTCGGGGGACTTCCATCCGGGACTATGTGGATGGAATGGGAGAAAGGGGAGGGTTCCAGGAGTACTTAAAGGTATACAACCGGGCGGGTAAACCCTGCCCGCGGTGCGGGGCGACGCTCGCCAAATGCGTGGTGGCGGGGCGAGGAACTGTTTTCTGCCCGCAGTGCCAGCGCTGATTTATGGCGTATACCGGCCGGAGAAGGCGGAAGAGTTACGGTGTGTCAACAAGGCTTAAAAAAGGGGAGAAGCATGTGCTGGTAGTGGGTTTAACCGGGGGCATCGCTTCCGGTAAAAGCATGATATCGCGGTGCCTGAAGGAGCTGGGGGCGGAGATAATTGACGCCGACAAGCTGGCCAGGGAAATTGTGGCGCCGAACACCCCGGCGTGGCAGGAAATAAAAGAATTCTTCGGCGAGGATGTTCTTGACCATAAAGGGTGCATTGACCGCAAAAAGCTGGCTGAGATAGTGTTTAATTCCGAGGAAGCCAGGAAGAAGCTGAACAGCATCGTTCACCCGCGGGTGATCCGGTTGGTAGAAGATGCGCTCAACGAGTTAAAAAAAAGGAAAAAAGGATCTCCACCTGTCGTGGTGGTGGACGCCCCGCTTTTAATCGAGGCCGGGCTGACCGGCCTGGTGGACGAGGTGTGGGTTGTGGCGGCGCCGGAGGAGATACAGCTGGAAAGGTTGATGAAGAGGGATAAACTGACGCGCCGGGACGCTGAAAAACGACTGAGGTCACAGATGCCCCTTGCCGAGAAACTGCGGTACGCCGACCGGGTCATTGACAACAGCGGCGATGCGGATGGTACTCTTGAGAAGGTGCGCTCGCTTTGGCAGGAGCTGGTCTAAAACAGGAGGAAAAGGAATAAAGATATAGAATAAGACGGGTTCACGGCAGGGGGATTTATTTTGTTGTATCGCTTGTGGAAAAAAATATCGGCTTTGGCTGTCTTGGGACTTGTTTTGATCCTGCTGATCAACAGCGCCTGGTTTCTCAAACTGTTTTATCCCTTCCCCCACCGGGAGCTTGTATTACGATACAGCGGCGAGTATGGTGTCGATCCTTACCTGGTGCTGGCCCTGATCAGAACGGAGAGCAGGTTCTATCCGCTGGCCAGTTCCAGGGTCGGAGCAAGGGGATTGATGCAGATCATGCCTGAAACAGGGAACTGGATTGCTGGCCAGATGAAGATGGAAGGCTACAGCGAGGAAAAACTGTACCAGCCTGTTTACAATATCCCCATGGGCATTTGGTATCTTTCATATCTTGATAAGACCTTTAGCGGCAATTTAATCCTTACGCTTGCCGCATACAACGCCGGGGAACGAACGGTGAAGAGATGGCTCGCGGAAAAGACCTGGACAGGCCGGCAGCAAGATTTAGAACAGATTCCTTATGAAGAGACCAGGGAATATATTGACAAAGTGCTTTTTGACTATCATATTTATAACAGGACTTATGCAGTTCCAGGATAATATTCCCAGTTCCACAGCCTG
>JANLFJ010000058.1 GCA_024655825.1 Peptococcaceae bacterium
TCTTCGGCAGCGGGCCAAAGGCCTTCTCCAGTTCTCCCGTCATTTGCATGGCCATAAGCGAATCGATCCCGTATTTCTCCAGCGCCGCGTCTTCTTCGATCTTCTGCGCCGGCAGTTTGATTATCCCGGCAAGCAGCGCTTTCAGGTACTGTATCGCTCTTTCCTTTAGCTCACTTTCCGCTCCCTCGCCGCCGCGGTCAATTATTTCGATTGGCGCCGTCATTGCTCCCGCGCCGGCTGCGGGTTTCTCCAAGCCGGCCCCTTTGTCCAGCACCCTGGAAGCGTAGCCTTTTAACCGCGCGCACACCCTGCCCCGGTCGTCGCACAGGTCGATGTCAATTTCTTTTATCTTCTCCCCGGCGGGTTTTTTGTCGCTGAACCTGAGGTATGCCCACATCTCAACACCGCACCGCTCATATATCTCCAATTCCCGCAGGGCAAAGGGCAGCGCCGGCTTCATCTCCCCCGCAACCCCCAGGCTTGCTGTCAGTCCCAAGGTAGCCTGGAACGCCGCGTCCACCAGGGATGGGTGCAGCACATACTCTCCACTGGTGCTTAACAAAACTCCGGGCAGGCTCAGCTTCGCCAGGGCCTCGCCTTCACCCATATACACCTCTTCCAACCCACGGTGCCCGGGCCCGTAGTCGATACCCATTGACGTGAAAGCCTCATAATACTGCCGGGCTGGTAAATTTTTGCGCCCGCACCTCGATTTCAACTCCTCAATACTTAATGACGGGCTTGAAACCTCTATCCCCGGTTCGGCCGATCCCTGGCTGTAAACTTCTTTTCCTTCTCCCGACGTCCCGTATATTTCAAAGGCCAGCTTGCCGTTTGCCTCCGGCCTCAGGCTTATATGCGCCCCTTTAGGTTCCTCTCCCACCACCAGCGGCCTGCTCCAGACTATATTCTTGAGCCTGATACCAGTAATTCCTTCCTTCTTGAATCCTGCCGCCTGTTCCACTGCCGCCCGCGCCATCTCAAGATGCGCAGCCGCTGGTAATATGCGCCGGCCTTTTATGCGGTGGTCGGCCAAGAAAAATTCATGTCCGCTGAAAGTCGAACTGAACCGCTGTTCCATGAGGTCGGAGGTGTCCCGATGCAGAAGCGGGTGGATGTGTTTTTCAACCCCGCGGACCACCGCCTGAGCGGGTGCACCGTCTTCAACGTCTTGTATCCAGTAACGCTCCCGGGCAAACGGGTATGTAGGCAACGGGATTCTGCAGTACTGGTCACCGGCAAACAGCCGTTTGAATTCCAGGTTATAACCTTGCGCGTACAACTCGGCAACTGCTGACAGCGATTCCAGGTAATCGCTGTTGTTGGCCGCGTTCCTACAGTTATCAAGGCACTGGTTCCCGTAACGTTTGATTGACGGCTGTTCCTGTTGCGTAGTACCAGGCAGTTCCGCGTGGTAGACTTGCGGCGCCCTGCCCTCTTTCAGCCATTTTTTCAACAATCCGGCCAGTTCTTGTTGAGTGCGGGCTATGCAGGCCAGGCGGTGATTGAGGTGTTTTCGCCCCAGCAGTAATGTGTAGCTCATATTTCCGCAGTCCACACCAGGCTCACGCTCACAATAATCGATCATTTGCTCCGCCTGCTGTTCCAGCTGCCTGGCAGACCCGGCCGACAATACAATTAAATAGCCAGCCTTTTGCGCATGACGCCGTTCTTGTCTGGGAGCCTCCTCAATTACCATATGGGCGTTGGTCCCGCTTAATCCGAAGGAACTGACCGCGGCACACCGCTTGGAATTATCTCCAACATCCCAATCCTTCAGGGCCGTGTTGACATAAAAAGGACTGCCTTTGAACTGGATAAGAGGATTCCCCGACCTAAAATGCAGCGACGGCGGAATTTTCTTATGCTTTAAAGACAGCAGGATTTTGATGACGCCAGCGATTCCTGCCGCATATATTGTATGTCCAAGGTTTGACTTAATTGATCCTATGGCGCAGTATTCCCGTTTAGAGGTATAGTGCCTGAAAGCGCGGGTAAGCGCTTGATATTCAATGGGGTCTCCCAGTTTCGTCCCTGTTCCATGCGCCTCCACCATCTGGATCTCGGCAGGATTAATGTTAAAATTGTCGTATACGTAGCGTTCCAGTCGCTCCTGTGAATCAGCGCTGGGCGCAATAATTCCATTGGTTGCTCCATCCTGGTTGATTCCCGTGCCCCGGATCACTCCGTGAATATGATCGCCGTCCGCAACAGCCTCTGAAAGCCGTTTGAGAACAACCACTCCCACTCCTTCGCCGGGAACGAAGCCATCTGCCCGTTCATCAAAAGTATAACACCGCCCCGTTGGCGACAGCATACCTGCCCTATTAGCCGGTAGGTATATGCCTGGTGTACAATTAATATACACGCCGCCGGCCAGGGCCAGGTCAATTTCCCTAGACCATAATCCCTGGCAGGCAAGGTGAACAGCCACCAGCGAACTGGAACAGGCCGTATCTACAGCCACTGCAGGCCCTAAGATATCTAAATAATAGGAGATGCGCGCAGGGATCAGCGCGCTGTCATTGCCCCAAAACGCCTGGGCAGGTGGGTTTTTGCCTAAAAACTGGTGGTAGTCCCCGGCCCCGCAGCCTACATAAACGCCGCAGGAACGCCCTTTAAGTTCCTCGCCTGCATACCCGGCGTCTTCCAAGGCCTTCCACGATTCCTCCAGGAACAGCCGCTGCCGCGGGTCCATATAGGTGGCTTCAAGTACAGAGATGTTGAAAAAGGCGGGATCAAAACAATCAAAATCATCTATAAAACTGCCGTACTTGCAATAATTTGCCTTTTCCAGCGGAGTCCCCGCAAAATACTCCGCAAGGTTCCACCGGGTTATTTCTTCCACCAGGTCGTCACCATTCGCCAGGTGTTCCCACAACTCGTTCACCGTTTTTGACCCGGCAAACAGCCCGCTCATTCCGATAATCGCAATAGCATCTTTTTGGATTTGCCGTTCATCATTCACCACTTCAAAGCCGCCGCGAACTTCAAAACTGTCCTTTTCCATGCCAGGATCATCATCGGGCAGCAAAGAAGCTAATTCAGATTTATGGTTTTCAACAATATACCGGGCAAGTTTATTGACGTTGCTGTAATCAAACAGTACTGTCACCTGTAAGTCGGTATTCAACTTCTTATTAATCGTGTTCACCAGGTTGACTGCAATAATCGAATCCACGCCGAATTCCGAGAAACCAAGATCCTCGCTGATTTGTTCCTCGTCTATTTTTAACGCTCCCGCCGTGCTTTCCCGGATTACTGCCCTTACGTGAAACTCGATCCCTTGGTCTGTCTGAGGAGTGCTCTTCCGCCTGGCCAGTGTCGGCTTGGGGCTAGTCTGCATATTGTTCCCGCCAAGTTCTTCCGCCACGTGTTCAGCCAAACCGTTGAGGGTTTTACAGTCGCTAATCACCCTCGGAGCCAGATTGAGATTGTATTCTTCGTTGAGTTTACCGGCAAGCGCGGCGATTTCCGTCAAATCGAAGCCATAGTCTTCAAACCCGGCGCCGGCATCTATTTCCCCGGTATTTACCCTGCGTAATTTCGACACGGTTTCAATCAAAAAAGCACGCACTTTGTCCTTAAGCTCACTGCCGCTGTCCGTGCCTTCAGTCATAACCGGGCCGTAAGAACTCATTTTTGGCAGGGCCGTCTTTTTAGTAAATTTCATGAGCGCGACCTGATTCAGCGGTCCGTTCAACAGCAGTTCCAATGCCTTCATCGCTTCCGCCGGCTCAAGCGCTTCTATTCCGTATTGACCCATCCGCTTTTTAAACGCTTCGGGCATTACCGCGCCGGCACCGACGTCGCCCCAATATCCCCAGTCCATTACTTTGACCGCGCAGTTCCATTCGCTGGAAAGCTGGTGGGCAAAAGCGTCCATAAACGCACAACCTGCAGAATACCCGCTCTTCCCATGTTCTTTTATGAAGGCGTTCAGCGAAGAGAAAAACAAGAGAAAATCAATTGATTCTTGGCCAAAAACCTGCGCTAACCGCACACTGGCATCAACCTTGGCGGCAAGCACGGCCCGGAAACGTTCCTCATCCATACTGGCCAAGCTTTGGTCAAAAGATCCCACCGCAGAATGAACCACACCGTTTATTTTCGGGTGTTTTTGTTTTATTTGCTCACAAGCCCGCTGCAAAGCTTCCCTGTCGGTTGCATCCGCCGTAATATATTGTGGCGCGGGTCCCATGCCGGCCAGCCTGTCCAGTTTGGCCCTGATGGTCTGGTCTTCTTTTCGCCTGCCCAGCCAAAAGACCTGTGCCCGGTAATGGCGAATCATGTATTCGCTCCAGAGTTCCCCAATACCGCCGGCTCCACCGATTACGACATACACGCCGCCCGGTTTGTACAGCGGCTGTCCCGGTTTAACACCTTCCGCGGCAACCAGTTTCTGCCGGTGCCATTTTTCATCACGGTAAAACCAGGCCTCTCCCCAAGTATCCGGCGGCAGCTTAAACATGTCTTCCAGCGGCCATGAACAACCTTCTTCCAGGTCCACCAGCCGGACCATCCAACCGGGGTACTCTTTGGCCAGCGAGCCTATAAACCCGTGGACGGCTGACTGTGTCGGGTTAACCCGTTCCTTATTATGCACAGGCTGTGCCTGGACAGTGACAAAAGTCAGTCCCAGCCTGCCCGTGCCGTATCCTAAACCAAGCAAGGACTTAACCAGGCGAAAAACCTGGAACACGCCCTCTTCCAGTCCTTCAAGCAAGGAGTCGCCGTCCATGTTCTCAACAGAAAAGTTGGAAGATAACCACACTACATGGTCAAAAGGCCCGATTGCCTTTAATTTGCCGGCTATTTCCTCCACGGTATCCGTCCGGCGAATCTCAAGAACCTGCGCAGCCGGGAATATACGCATAACGGCTTTCCGTTTTTCTTCATCTCCACCGGCAATGACAAGCCTTCCACTGGCGGCGGGGATGGTTTCACCCCATGCCGGCAAAACCGTTTCCCAGGCCGGGACCAGCATGACTGCTCCAGCCAGGGGCCGGTCGCTGCTTAAATCCATTTCCGGACTGCTGCCGCTCTCTCTTCGAGGCCAGTAACTCTCTTGAGCGAACGGGTAGGTAGGCAAACTGACCCGGCGGGGTTTCCCGTGGGGATACAACAACTCCCAATTCACATTTATCCCCTTGGCCCATAGACTGGCTACTTTTTTCAATTCACCTTTTGCTATGCATTGGGCAATAGTTTCTTTGCAGTCTTCTTCCTTCCCATGCCATCCGGCATTGTCGCCGCCCCGTTTTATTTCTCCTCTGAAACAGCCCTCTATCTCCTGTTGGTTATCGATAAAATCCTTTAACTTTTGCCTTAGTTCATCCCTGTCGCTTACGACAAAGACCACCCTGTTTTCCATCGCTTCACGCCCCACCTGCAGCGTGTACGCCAGGTCGGCCAAACACACCGGGGGCTGGATTGAGTTTTCACCCGGCGCCTCAGGGAATCTGCCCGTTCCGGCAAGGAAACCCAGCAGGTCTCCGGCATAATCAATAAGCCGTTCCCTGTTCTTCGCCGACAAAGGAACGAGATAGGGCCCGCCTTTACTGCCAGGTTCCCCGTCGTTCTCATTTTGCTCGCCGCCATTTATATACTGTTCAAAGATGGCATGGGAATTGGTTCCACCCATGCCCATAGAACTCAGCGCCGCCCTGATGGGGGCAGGGGCGTTTTCGAATTTGTTTAGTTTATCTACAAGGTAAAACGGCGACTTTTCCATCTCCAGGTTGGGATTCGGTACTTTACAGTTAATGGAGGGAGGAATCTCGCCGTAATAAAGGCTCAAAGCGACTTTGATGCAACCGGCCAAACCCGCGGCCGTATCGAGATGCCCGATGTTCGTTTTGACCGACCCGATTCCGCAAAACTGCGTCTTGGCCGTGTACTGCCGGTAAGCATCGCATAAAGCCGCGAATTCAATTGGGTCTCCAAGCTTTGTGCCCGTCCCGTGAGCTTCAACATAAGTTATTGATTCGGGGTGAACCCCTGTTGTTTCCAGCGCTTTCTTTATCACCTCGGCCTGGCCTTTCACACTCGGCGCGTAAAAACCCACTTTTTCCGCACCGTCATTATTGACGCTTATTCCTCTTAACAGCGCATAAATGTGGTCGCCGTCGTTTATTGCCTCCAGGGCGTTTTTAAGCAATATGACCGCAACCCCTTCCCCGGCTACCATTCCGTCCGCCGAGGCGTCAAATGTTTTAACATGCCCGTCGCCGGAGAAGTTTAAACCGGGTTGATGCACGTACCCCGCAATCGTCGACGGATAAACAGTCGCCGCTCCCACCAGGGCATACCTGGCTTCGCCTGCCCGCAAGCTCTGGCAGGCCGAATACAATCCCACCAGCGAAGAGGAACAGTTTGAATGAACAAAAAAGCTCGGTCCCTTTAATCCCAATCTATGTGAGATCATGGCGGGAATTGTTCCTCCCTGGGCCAAAAGCCAGGATACGTACTCGTCCGAGTCTTTCAAGACCCTTATCCCACTCGAAACAAAAAAGGGAAAGAGCGCTTGATAAAGGCTGTTGCTTGCCGCCATGAACACGCCTGTCTGGGGGATGTTCCCCGGGATATACCCGGCGTCCTCAATGGCTTTCCAGGAATGAAGCAGCAACAGCCTCAACTGCGGGTCCATAAACTCCGCATCTTTCGGGGGAATGTTAAAGAAACCCGGATCGAAAAGTTCTTTTCCTTCAATCGTGAATTGGGCCGGAACAAGGCGCGGGTTTTCCAAAACTTCTGCCGGCAAACCGTAGCGGCTGAGTTCTTCTTTCGAAAAAAACCTGACGCTTTCTTGGCCCAATCTCAAATTGTTCCAAAACTCAAAACGGTTTTTCGCTCCGGGGAAATGGCATGAAATCCCGATAATAGCCAGGCTGTCCCGGTAATAATCGGGATATGACTTTTTAACGCCGCAGTATTTCGCTGGCGTCCCTTGTTCGGAAAAGGCATTGGCGCCTTTTATTTCACCGATATACGAACTCATCTCCTTGATGTTGGAATATTTAAACAGCGAGGTGACAGGAATATCGCAGTCAAATTCTTTTCTTATCCTTTCCACCACTGCCACGGCTGAAACAGAATCGCCGCCCGCGTCGAAAAAACCGTCTTCCGTGCTGATATCGTCAACGTGGAGGATGCCCTTCCAAATGCCCAACAGTTTTTCTTCAATCGCTGATTGTGGCGTGCTAGTCCTCGCTGTCCGTGAAACTTTAAGCTTGCGGGCCATCAGATTTTTTCGGTCCACTTTTCCGTTGGGGGTCAGGGGTATTTCGTCCAATTGAATAAAAAACGAAGGGATCATGTACTCGGGCAAGCTCAGCCTTAAATATTCGCGCAGCCGCTGCGGGCCAAGCCGTTCATCGTTTTTCCCTTCCTTACCGCTTTCGCCGCCTGTTTCTTCTGGTACGTAATAAGCAACCAGCTGTTTGCTGTTTTCTTCTTCTTTAACAACAACGACGCAGTCCTTTACTCCGGGGTGCGCGCGAAGCCGCAATTCGATTTCGCCTGGCTCAATGCGGAACCCGCGGATTTTTACCTGGAAGTCGACGCGCCCTAAAAACTCTATTTCCCCGTTGGGAAGCCACCGCGCCAGGTCGCCCGTTCTATACATCCTTTTACCGGGAGTAAACGGATTGGCGACAAACTTTTGGGCCGTGAGTTCAGGCATGTTGAGATACCCTCTGGCCACCCCGTCCCCCGCGATGCAGAGTTCGCCTGGAATGCCAACTGGTACAGGTTTAAGGTTTTTATCCAGGATGTAGACCTGGGTATTGGCTATCGGTTTGCCGATGGTAACTGGTTCCGCCGGCGTGATGTGTTTGGCCGTGGACCAGATTGTCGTCTCCGTAGGGCCGAACAGGTTCCACACATCGCAGCGGTTTTCCATAAAACGATTTTTCAGCGCAGGAGACAAAGCCTCCCCGCCGCACAGGACCCTTACCTTTTCCTCATTTCTCCAGCCGGCATGGAAAAGCATCGTCCAGGTAGCCGGCGTGGCCTGCATGACGGCCGGTTTAACCCTTTCGATCTCAAGTTTCAACTTTTCCGCGTCTTTTGCTTTTTCCGAACTGCAAATGCACACTTTGGCCCCACTGAGCAGCGGCAAATACAGCTCCAGCCCGGCAATGTCAAAACAGTATGTGGTTACGGCCAGCAGCGTGTCCCGCGCCGCCAAACCGGCTGTGCCGGCCATGGCGGTCAGGAAGTTGGTTAATCCCTGGTGAGTAACCATGACCCCCTTGGGTCTTCCCGTACTCCCGGATGTATACATCACATAAGCCAGGTGCTGCGGCCGCACTTCCCGTTTCAGCTTCTTTATGCCCCGTGCTGTCTTCGCTATTTCTTCCCAGCCTTTGTCCATGACAATCGTTTTTACGTTCTCGCCGCACAGCCGTGATACTTTATCCGCCAAACCCGATTGAGTCAAAATAAAAGGGGCTTTGCTGTCCCTGAGCATGTACTCCAACCTTTCCGCCGGAAAGTCAGCCTCCAGCGGCACATAGGCCCCGCCTGCCTTTAAAATTCCCAGCAGTCCCACGACCATATCCAGGGAGCGCTCTACGCAAATCCCCACCAGGCAGTCCGGACGGACCCCTTGTGCTTGCAGGTATGCTGCAAGGAGCGCGCTTTTTTCGTCCAACTGCTGGTAAGTGAGAAATTCGTTTTCATAAAAGACGGCCGTCTCATTGGGTGTTTTACGGGCCTGCTCTTCGAAGAGGACATGGAAACACTTATCAGCCGGGTAGCTGGCCTCCGTGGCGTTCCAATCGTAAAGGACAGTTCTTTTTTCCTGCTCGGACAACAGGGAATAATCGTCAATCGCCGTCGCGGGTTTCTTTACTGTTTCTTTGACCAGGTGATGAAAATGCCCGCTTAGCCGCGCTATTGTGGAAGAATCAAATATGCCAGGGTCGTATTTGAAATTGAGCATGAAACCGTCTTCCTGCTCAAAGACTTCCAATTCCAGCTCGTACTCGCCTTCCTGGTGAATACCGGGTACAGGTTCCGCGGCAATTACGTCCCTATACCGCTTAAGCAGCTGCTGCACACTTTTGGCCCCGTCGAAATTCTGGTAAGCAAAAGCCGTTTGAAACACCGGGTAGTTTTCGCTAATGCGGGGCACGTTTAAATCCCGGACCAGGACGGGGAAAGGATAAGCTGAATGATCAAGTCCATCGGCAAGAGTTGCCTTCAACTCCTGCAGGAAATTTGCAAAAGGCTTGGTCCCGGCTATGCGGCTGCGCACCGGTATCATATTGATGAAAAAGCCAATCTGCGAAGAAAACTCTTCCCGCGGCCGCACCATCACCGGCATGCCGACAATAATGTCTTCCTGGCCTGAATACCGGTATAACAAGAGTTTATAGATACCCAAAAGGAAGACGGACATATTAACGTTTTGGGCACGGGCTAAAGCCCTCAGCTTTTTGCTCAAGGCCGGCGAAAGAATACTTGTGTGCGTTTCCCCCGCAAAACTCGCTTTCCCCGGACGAGGACGGTCGGCGGGTATTTCCAGCACCGGCAGTTCTCCCGACAGCTGCCGTTTCCAATAGGAACACTGTTCTTCTTTTTCCTTTCCAACCAGCATATTTTGTTCCCATTCGACATAGTCGTTATAATCATAAACAGAAGAAACCGGTTGCGGAACCTTCCCCAACACAAATTCACTATACGCGTTTAACAGTGACTCCAAAAAGATGACCGTCGAGAAGCCGTCAAAGACGATGTGGTGTATAACGATGAGTATATAGTGTTCTTGTTCGGAAAGGGAAACAAAGTGAACCCTCAGCAGCGGCCCGTTTTCCAATGAAAACGGTTCTTTGGCCTTTTTTCTTAAGTACGAGAGGATTTCATGTTTTTTTAGGCCCGAGGCGTCCTCCTGCCGGAAATCAGGCGACTGAGAAGGGCAAACGGTTCGGTAAGGTACTCCGTTTTCTTCTCTTACGGCGCTATCGAGAACGGGATACTGCTCCACAACAAAAGAACAGGCTTTCTTGAAACTGTCGGGGTGCAGCTTCCCGGATACCCGGAAACAAAGAGGAATGTTATAGGCGCTCGATTCCGGCGCGATTTTTTGCAAGGCCCACAACCCTTTCTGCCCTTCGGACAGGGCGCTCCTGCCTGACTGCCGCGCCAGCCGGCGAAGCTTCTCCCGCACTTCAAACAGCGACAGCTTGCCTTCCTTATAGGCGATAAGAATTTCTTTGCGCGTCATGCCATCTCACCCCTACCTCCATCTCCACAGAGAGCTTTAAACCTTACTTTCAACAGCAGCGCCGTTTCTTCCATCAATTTCCGGCCGATCTCGTCCACATGACGGTTTTTCCATTTTTCCAAGGGGGTGCCCTTGACCCATTGATTAAAAGCACCCAGGGCTGGCCCGCACTGGACCTGGAAGTCAACCTTCCTCTCCGTGACTCCCTTCAAAGCAAGGTGTGTTGAATAACCAGAGTACCACCTGAAGACCAGGGCCATTTTATGCTTTGGGTTATTCCTGGCCTTTTCGATTTCGTGGGCCGGACAATAAGAACAAACTTCTTCCCAGACTTCCTCGAAACTTTTCTGAAAATAACGTTCCTGGATTTGTTCCTTCATTTTTTCGTCCAGCTCTTCGAGAGAATCATAGCGCCGGTAGAGGTCAAAAAGCTTGCTGGCTCTTGCCGGGAAAAATACTCCCTTCCTTAAGACCTGGACCTTGGCCCCGAGCTCAAACATATCACCCGCAGGGGCGTAGTCGGTATCCTGAACATTGATATCTTCCAGCATGTCCTTTACTACCTCGCTGGTCCCAGCCTCGACGGTGCACTGGTTAATGGAACCGGTAACAATGAACTCGGCTCCCAAAATGAAAGCGGCGGCCGCCGATTCCGGGGCGCCTATTCCTCCCGCCGCTCCGACCCTGATTCTATGCGGATACCGGTACTTGGCCATCATTTCATCCCGCAGTTTAAGCATGGCTGGCATCAGGACGGCAGCAACGCCCCGGTCGGTATGGCCGGCCGAATCTGCTTCCACGCAAATATCATCAGCCAGCGCTATTTCTGGTGACAGTCGTGCTTCTTCGCTGGTGATGCTTTTTTCGGCCAACAGTTTGTCGACGAACCTTTGGGGAACCGGGCTGAGAAAAATCTCGGCCACTTCCGGCCGGGATAACTTGGCGATAACCCTGTTGGCCGCCCTCACTTTTCCTTCATCGTTCCGGTACAGTCCTTTCAGGCGGTACCTGGCCAAGGCCTTACTCACACTCATATAAGCCGATGCTTCCACATTGCGAATCCCGTATTTTATGAAAAGGTCGACCATATTTTCCTCCCAGCCGGGATCAACGGGATTATAAACAAGATTCAGGCCGTAGGGTTCTCCGTTTGACAGCTCGCTTTGAATTCCCCGGATAGCCTCTTCCACCGTGTAGGGATCAAGGCCGCCCGTCCCGAAAAAGCCCATCATTCCAGCCTTGCCGAGCCTGACCACCATTTCTTTGGATGATATGCCCCGGTACATGGACCCGGCCAGGTAGGCGTATTTGAGATTGTAATCTTTTTTAAACTCCCTGTCGCCAAGCGTAAAGGCGGTTACCTCAATGTCTTGCCGTACCGGTCCGGCCTCCTCGGCCTGCTGCACATGCGGCGCTGCCGTTTCTTCTACAAATGCCTTGACCCCGGCTGTTTCCTGCTCCGCTTCGTCCTTTTCTTCGTCAACTCCATACAGCGGCTGCGCTTCCTTTAAAATGTTTTTAACGAGCTCTGTCAGGATGTTCCCTGGGCCCACCTGTTCCATCTCCACGACGCCTTTTCCCATTAAATACCTGATGCTGTCCAGCCACTTAACCGAACCTGTGATCTGGTCCACCAGGTTCCTTTTTACCTCCCCTTTTCGATAAGGCCTGGCCCGGACATTGGAAATAACGGGTATTATCGGGTCCATGAGCTGGTAATTATCAAGGAATTCGGCGAATTCCGCCTTAACCTCCTCCATGTACCTGGAGTGGAAAGCTCCGCTGACCTTCAAAACGGCATACATTTTTGCTCCTGCTTTTTCAAACGCCGCCCTGGCTTTTTCGATATCTTCCGCAGGACCTGAGATAACGGTTTGGGAAGTGCTGTTAAAATTAGCAATATCAATTGACTTAAAGCCGCCGGCCTCGAGGACCTCCGCGATTTTTGCCGGGCTTAACCCAATAACCGCGGCCATCCCCCCTCCCGCAACCCTGCTCATCAGTTCCCCCCGCTTTTGAACCAGCCTTAGGCCGGTGGCAAAATCGAAGGAGCCCGCCGCTAACAGCGCGTTGTATTCCCCAAGGCTGTGCCCCGCCGTATAAGCCGGCTTTTTCCCCGTTTCTTCAATTTTCTTCAGATACGACAGGGCATTAACCACATACAAAGCCGGCTGCGTATAGCGCGTCTGCGTCAGTTTGTTTTCCGGGTCCTCAAGGCAGAGTTCCCTTATGGAATACCCCAGGATTTCATCGGCCTGGGCTGTTAAGTCCTTAAACTCGTCGAACAGCGTTTTCCCCATCCCTTTATGCTGAGAACCCTGGCCGGGAAACAAGTAAGCGGTCATTTTTTGAACCGTCCTTTCCTTTTTGATTTTTACCACTGCGGGAATCAAATCCCGAATCTTACTTAAACCGTCCAACTCTTTCCCGAAAGGAGTCAGTACGGGAAGCGCCAAAGACTTTGACCCTTTTGCCAGCAAGCGTTTTGCAAAACCGGCCAGGGTGCCCGAAGGCCCCAGGTCTAGATAAACATGAGTGCCCCGGTTTTCCAGGAATTCTATGCTCCTGGCGAACCGAATGGGCCGGCGGGCCACTTCCCAGAAATACTCCGGCCCAACACTTGTTGCCTGGTTCCCGTAAAGACAGGAAATCATCGGTATAAGAGGCGGATTAAACTTTTTTGTTTTCAATAACGCAAGGTATTCCTGGGCCGCCGGGTCCAGCAGGAACGAATGAAAGCCGTGAGAAACCGGCAATTGCTGAGTGATAATGCCTTTTTTTTTCAGGTAACGCTCCAACAAGGCAAGTTTTTCCAGTTCTCCCGACAAAACAAAATGTGTAGAATAGTTCTCTGCCGCCATTTCGCTGTTTTCATTGATGAATTCATCCTGTTGGTAAAGTGCCGGCTCGGCAAGAACGGCCAGCATCCCTCCCGGCTTGCAGCGCGTATCCAGCAGGTTTGCCTGTCTCACCAGGATTTCCAGCATTTCCTCCGCTTCCATAACTTTGGCCAGAGCTGCGGCCGCATATTCCCCAAGGCTGGCCCCCAATACGTAATCCGGCTTTATTCCTTCCGCCAGCAGAACCTGGGTAAGGGCATACTCCACCATGAAAATGGCCGGATGGGTGAAACGTATGTCAACAAAACTTTCATTCTTTTTTTTGCCCGTGCCGTACAGCACCGGCAGCACTGACCAGCCCCCAGCCTGCCGAACCACCTCATCCAGACGCAGCATCCAACTCCTGAAAACGGAGTTGGATGCGTAAAGCTCTTTTCCCATTTCATAATACTGGGACCCCTGGCCTGAAAACATGAATACTACAGGATTGCTCAATTCGTCCAATATTCCTCCTTGGCGGCCGGGCGGGTGTAGATGTCGTCGTACAGGTCGCCGTG
>JANLFJ010000059.1 GCA_024655825.1 Peptococcaceae bacterium
ATGCTTGATTTGCGATTAGAAAATCATAAAAATAGCTTACATCGCAAAAAGCTCTGAAAATAAAAAAAGAATGTTTTAACCGCTTCGATATGATAAAATTGATCTTAAATATCACCAAGCAACAAACTGAAAGGGGGAACCATCCGTAATGAGCATTTCTTTAGCCGCTTCCCATGCCGCGGGCAAAGGCAAAGAAGGAGACGCCGTTTTCACCATATTGAAAAGGGCCAATGACGCGATTGCCGCGCTCGGGCCGGACAAGGTCGTCAATGCGTCAATCGGGGCTATTTATGACGAAGAGGAGAGATTTGCGGCCTTTAAATCCGTCAGTGAGTATTACCGTTCCATGCCGGACGAAGAGTTGATGAATTACGCTTCGATTGCCGGCCAGCCCGAATTTTTGGAGGCAGCCGTTGAATTCACTTTTGGGAACCACAAGCCCGAAAACGCCTATATCAAGGCGGTGGCCACTCCCGGAGGCACCGGGGCGGTAAGGCACGCTTTCTACAACTATCTGGAACAGGGGCAAAAGGCCTTGATCCCCGACTGGTTCTGGGGACCTTACCAGACCATCGCCGCCGAGCACCTGCGCGGCGTGGAGACTTACCGGATGTTCGACGAAAACAATAACTTCACCCTGGCTTCGGTTAAAGAAAAGACCGCAGAACTTTTAACAGCGCAGGACAGCGTCGTGATTGTTTTCAATACTCCGGGCCACAACCCGACCGGCTACAGCATGAGCATCGACGAATGGAGGGACGTGCTCGATTTCTTTAAAGAGTGCGCCGGCGACCGGAAGAAAAAGATGGTCCTGCTTTTGGACCTGGCCTATATAGACTATGTGCGGTCGCCGGATGAGGCCCGCGCCTTTATGAAGCTGTTCGGCGGCCTGCCGGAGAACATCCTGGTGACTATGGCCTTCAGCATGTCCAAGTCTTTCCTGCTGTACGGCATGCGTTGCGGCGCCTTCATCGGCATCAGCTCTTCCCCGGAGGTGGCGGAAGAGTTTTATCAGATCAACACCTACTCCTGCCGGGGAGTCTGGTCCAACGGGACCAGGGGCGCCCAGAAGCTGCTGGCGGACGTGATGAAAAATCCCGCTTTGAAGGAGAGCATCGACCAGGAAAGGAAAACTTACAGCGAACTGCTTCTCAAGAGGGCCGGCATATTTGTGGAAGAAGCCCGGGAGGTGGGGCTTCCCATTCTTCCTTACCACGGCGGGTTTTTCATTTCCGTGCCGGTGGAAAACTCCAAAGCGATTGCGGAGAAGCTGATGGCAGAAAACATCTTTTTTGTCCCCTTGAAAAAAGGATTGCGCATCGCCGTTTGCGGGCTGCCCGTTTATAAAATACCGGGCCTGGCGGCGAAAACAAAAGCCGCCCTAAAATAATAAAAAAACTAATCCTCCTCAAAACGAGGGGGATTTTTTGTCGGATTTTGCGGTCGGATTCCACTTGACTGTAAGTTGAGCTGGACTTATGATAAGGTTAGTAACGACTAACCAGGAATAACAGCGGGTATAAATGGGGGGTTATTGTGCGGCTGGACAGGAATAAGCGGAGAGCTCAGATACTGGAAACAGCCACCAGGATTTTTGTGGAGAAGGGCTACCATGACACCAGGACCAAACAGATCGCCGAAGCCTGCGGGGTTACGGAACCGGTGATTTACAAGCATTTTCGCAGCAAGGATGAGCTTTTCCTGGAGGTTATCGCCAGCATAGCCGGGGAAACATTCAACGAGATCAGCTTTGATTCGCAAAACGACACGGAACACATCATCACCTCTTTTGTGTTGAACAAGGCGGAAAAGATCGAGAGCAACTTCTTGCTGTTTAAGCGCCTGTTGAGCGAGCTTTTGGAGAACGAAGAGATACGGCGCTATTATTACCATAAATACCTTCCGCGCCTTGCCTATCCGTTGATTGGCTATCTCGACCAGCTCAAGGAGCAGGAACTGATCAAAAAAGACGTGCCGTCCAAAGTCATTTTGCTGGGACTGGCGGGGATCATGCTTATAGGTTCGCTGGCCAAAAATCTGGAAAAAGAATCGGCGTTTGCCGAGATTTCCGGGAAGGAACTGGCTTCACAGATGCTGCACATTTACCTGCACGGGTTAATCGTTAAAGATAAAGAGCACATGGCCTAAGGGGGAAATTTATCGTTTATGGGGGTTAAAATAGGGTTCCCGCGCACTCTTTTCTACTTCATTTATTTTCCTTTCTGGCACGCTTTTTTTTCCGGCCTTGGTTTTGAAGTCGTCACTTCCCGGCCGACCAACAAGCTGAGCCTTGACCTGGGAGTCCAGGAAGCGGTGAATGACGCCTGTTTGCCGATCAAACTCTATCACGGGCATGTCGCCGAGCTAAAGGATAAGGTCGATGTTCTTTTTTTGCCGCGCATGGTCAGCGTGCGCAAACTGGATGCCGAGACCTTTTGCCCGAAATTTCTCGGTCTTCCCGACATGATCCGCAATTCCATCGCGGGATTGCCGGAGATTATCGATGAAAAAGTCGACCTGGCCAGGGGGTTTTTCCCCCTCTGGAAGCTCGGCCTGAAAATCGCTCGCCGGCTTGGTTATAAAAAAGATTGGCATACATGGCGGGCTTTTGTCAAAGCCAAAGCGGCCCAGGATAAGTACATCAGAAATTTGGCGGCGGGGGTTCCCCCCCAGGTGGCCATGGAAACGGCGGTTACCGGCGAACCCGTTCGGCTGCCCGATGTCCCGGTTCCCGATTTGAACCTGGCCATTCTGGGTTATCCTTATCTGATTTACGATTCGTTTGTCAACATCGGTCTTTTTGAAAAACTCGCGCAGATGGGCGTTCGCGCCTGGACCGTGGAAATGGTGCCGCCGCACCGCCTGGAAGTCCAGGGCAAGAACCTCTCCAAACACCTGTTTTGGCATTTCAGCAACAGGGCGGTGCGGGCCGCGTTCTATTACTTGAACGAAAAAAGGGTTGACGGGATAATCCATGTCACCGCTTTCGGCTGCGGTCCCGATGCCATGGTCGATAAACTCATGGAACTCGAAGCCAAAAACCGGGGCAATGTCCCTTACCTGACGTTGTCGCTGGACGAACATACGGGAGAGGCCGGGGTGCTGACCAGGGTTGAGGCTTTCACGGACATGCTGAGAATACGGAGGCGAGAGCATGAAAGTGTCGTTTCCCATCATGGGTAATTCTTACGTGGCGTTTAAACAGCTCGTGGAACAGATCGGGCATGAGCCGGTTGTCCCTCCGCTGCCCAGTTCCAGGACGATGACGCTTGGAACCACCTATTCTCCCGAATTTGCCTGCATACCGTTTAAGATCCTGATGGGGACATACCTGGAGGCGATAGAAAAAGGGGCCGAACTCATCATCTCTTCGGGCGGGCACGGTCCCTGCAGGGCCGGGTATTACGGCGAAGTGCACCAGCGAATCATCAACGAGCTGGGCTACAAGACAAAGGTAATAATCTTTGACTCGGTAAACATGGCCTTCAAAGACTTCTTCAAGAAGCTGCATTATATTCTCAGGACGGGAAAAACCTCCTGGTGGCAGTTTATCAAAGTCTACAGGACGGTCTGGGATAAACTCCTGGCCCTTGATGAAATCGAGCTGCTCGCTCACCAGGTGCGGCCTTACGAGGTAGAAAAAGGGAAAACGAGCGAGGTTTACCGCCGGTGCCTGGCGATAATGGATCAGGCCCGGACCAGGACCCAGATTAAAGAGGCCAAGGAAGCCTGTTTCCGGCTCCTGCAGAATATTTCTCAGGATAAAAGCAGGAAACCGTTAAAAATAGGGATAGTTGGGGAAATATATGTACAGATAGAGCCTTTTGCCAATTTGGACATCCAGGCGACCCTGGGAGAAATGGGCGTTTTCACCAAGCGAGGGATCCATTTGAGCGAATGGTGGATGGAAACGACCCACCAGTCGCATAATGAAGAAAAGGCCGTTGCCGCCGCCAGGCCTTATCTGAACCAGATGATTGGCGGGCACGGTATTCTCTCGGTAGGCGAGACCATTCTCTATGCCAGGCGCGGGTTTGACGGGGTGATCCAGCTGGCTCCCTTCAGCTGCATACCGGAAATAGTGGCCAAAAGCATCCTGACCCAGGTGAGCAGGGATTATGGTATTCCCGTGCTGACCATCTTTCTGGATGAACAGACAGGCAGAGAGGGCTTGCGAACCAGGCTGGAAGCGTTTGTCGATTTACTCCAGCAGCGGCGCCAAAAGAGATTGGGAGGAGCAGTGTCGTGAAAGCTTATCTTGGTGTAGACGTGGGTTCCGTCAGCACAAAACTCGTCGTTATGGACGAAAACGACGAGGTGCTGGAGAGCCTGTACTTAAGGACACAGGGACAGCCGGTCAAGATTGTCCAGGACGGTTTAAGAACCCTCGGTGAAAAATTGGGGCAATACGTTGAAATCGCCGGGACCGGGGTTACGGGGAGCGCCCGCAACCTAGCGGCGGTGCTGGTTGGAGCCGACGCCGTGAAAAACGAGATCACCGCCCATGCCGTGGCTGTTTCCAAGCTGGTGCCGGGTGCCCAGACAATACTGGAAATAGGCGGGCAGGACTCCAAGATAATAATCATGCGGGACGGGATTGTGACCGATTTTGCCATGAACACGGTGTGCGCGGCCGGTACCGGGTCTTTTTTGGACCACCAGGCCGATCGTTTAAAGATACCGATTGAGCAGTTCGGCGAACTGGCCCTCAGGTCAAAAAACCCGGTCAGGATCGCCGGGCGGTGCGCTGTTTTTGCCGAGTCCGATATGATTCACAAGCAGCAGCTCGGGCATGCCGCCGAAGATATTATTGCCGGTTTGTGCGAGGCCCTTGTCCGTAACTACTTGAACAACGTGGGAAAGGGGAAGGACATCCTGCCCCCCGTGGTTTTCCAGGGCGGAGTGGCGGCCAATACGGGGATCAAAGCCGCCTTTGAGAAAGCCCTCAACATGGAATTGATCGTTCCCCAATATTTCAGCGTCATGGGTGCGGTGGGCTGCTGCCTTCTGGCCAAGGAAGCCGTGCGCGGCAAACAGACCAAATTCAAGGGCTGGCAGGCTGCCGAATACAAGTTCCAGCCGACAAGTTTTGAATGCAAAGGCTGCCCCAACCTCTGCGAGGTAATCCAAATCTATGAGAACGGCGTGCTCATTGCCCGCTGGGGCGACAGGTGCGGGAAATGGTCCAACGCGGTGGTGAAGGTGGGCTGACCGGCGCTTGAAGATCAAATAAAGAAAACTCCTTTTGGTTAGACTCTAAAGAGTACGCCGTAAAGGAGTTTTTTTATGCGCTTATCTTTTCCTCACATTGGAAAACTGCATGCGGCGCTGGAAAAGGTGTGCCGGCTGCTGGGCATACCCTGCCTGGTCCCTTCTTTACCCGGGCCGAGGGCGCTTGAACTGGGACAGGAACTGGCGCCGGAAGGATCGTGTCTTCCTTTTTGCTTGGTTCTTGGAAACATGCGGGAAGCCCTTGAGCTGGGAGCCGATACCCTTATCATGCCGGGGGGATCAGGGCCCTGCCGCTTCGGCTATTTTGCTTACCTGGCTTTTCAACTGTTGAATGAGGCCGGCTACAGGTTTGCGCCGCTGATCATCGACAGGGGACATTATTACGTTAACTTCAGGCAAATCAAAAAAACAGGCGGAGTTTCGACACTCGCGCTGTTGAAGGCTATCCGGTTTGGCTGGGCGGTGGTTGCTTGTGAAGATGCGCTGGACCGCCTGGAAAGAGAATGCCTGCCGCCAGAAACCGGAGCTTTTTTAAAGACTTGCCGCGACAGGCTAAAAGAGACTTCTTCGCTCGTCGAAGTGGCCGGGATTCACCAGGCTGCCCTCAGGTTTAGGGAAAAGCATCTTTTAACCTCCAGGAAAGAATTCTTGAAGGTCGGGCTGGTGGGCGACATTTATACCCTGCTGGAACCTTATGCCAACAACCGGGTGGAAGAGTATCTCCGGGAAAAAGGGGTTGTGGTTATCAGGGAAATGTCGATTTCCGGCTGGCTGCCAAACATATTTCTTCCCTGGCGAAGAAGCCGGTACCGGCAGAACCTCCTGGAACTGGCCAGCCCGTACCTGCGGGACGCGGTAGGAGGTTTCGGCCTGGAATCGGTAGCCAAAGCGAAAGGGATGAGAGCGCGGCCGGTCGACGGTATTATCCAGCTTTTTCCTCTCGGATGCATGCCGGAGATCGTAGCCCGTAGCGCGCTTGATAAACTCAGCCGGGAGGAAGATGTTCCTGTCCTGAGCGTGACCCTGGACCAGCATAAAGGCATGACCGGTTTTGAAACGCGCCTGGAGGCGTTTTTAGACGTGCTGGCGGCAAGAAAAAGGAAGCAGCTGGACAGCTTGTCTTTTGACTCCTAGTTCATCCGGGTTTTTCTGAAAAGGAAATAGGAGTATATGATGGGGACGAAGCCGATGATAATAAAGGAAGCGAAATAGAGGTAGTTGAGCCAGAGCTGGCGAAAAACGCTTAAAACCATCCCCAGGGCTCCCGCTCCCACCCACAAAGGCGCGGCGAAACGGTGCGTCTTATACCAGACCTCTTCGCTGGCCAGCGTCCAGGGTGTCTTTATACCGACGAAATAGTTGTGCTTGATCTTGCCCATGTAGTTTCCAAGCACCAGGATAAGCAGCGACACGAAAAATTTAACTATGGCATCCACCCTGAGCGCGTATCCAAGCGCTGCCAGCAGGGTGACGATATAGATAAGGGCTAGAAAAGCATGCAGGAAGAGGCGGATGACCCGGTAGGCTCCGGCGAAACGCCTGTAGTTTTCGCGGCGCGGGTCGATGCGGGGCAAAAGGAGCATCAGCGGGTAGAGGCCAAGGTTAAGGAGAGGGAAAAACAGGACCCCAAAGGACTTGCTGACCCAGCCGTCCACCTGGCCTTTTATATTCCAGTGACCGGGTATCATGTCAGGCAGCCGGGGATACACGCAAATGCCGGCCGCCAGGGTTGCCAGGATGAGAAGCAGGATGGGCCAGTCTTTTTTGATGTTTTTACTTAACCCGTCATTCATTGGATTCAACCTCCGTTACAGGTTTGCCGGTCAAAGTAAGGAACCAGTTGATAATGTTGTCAAAAACGCTCGTGTTGAGGGTATAGACGATATTTTGCCCCTGCCGCTCGTCCTCGATCAGGTCGGCCTGTTTTAAGACGTTCAGGTGATGGCTGATGCTGGGTTTGGAAATGTTGAACTGGTTGGCTATTTCTCCTGCTGTCATCGGTTTGGACCTCAGCAGCTGCAAAATCTTGCGGCGGGAGGGGTCGGAGAGGGCTTTGAACGTGGCGTTGAGAGGACTCATAAACTCACCCCCGGAGAGAATCAAAGGTATATTTCAACATTTATAAAATTATCTAATTATCTTTTAGTTTAAATAAAAGCAAACCTCCTGTCAAGATCGAGTATAATATTGTCGTTAAGGGGCAGGCATTGACTTTTCTGGCGCATGGCGCGGAGAGAGGACAACGGTGACGCTGCTGATGATGATTTCGGTTTCATAAGCTGGAGAAGGGGAAGGCGTGTATTTTTGACGCAGTTCCACCCGCGGGATGATGACGGATAGTTCGCTGGGAACGTCGAGGGTGGTGTCCCGGCTCACCGACAGCTTGACACCCCAGAGGTTCAAATCGATCCGGTCCGCTGTACTGCGCTGAATGTATAATGACGGGTCCCCTTTTTTATCCGGTCGGCCGGTTTTATTGTTTCTATTATTTCCAAAAAATATTTTCATGGCTGGGCCTCCCTTGTTTATCTATATATATGGCGGCGGGGATAAAGATGTTACCTTTGAAAAAAACAGGAGGCTTTTTGTTCCGCGTGAAATATAATAAGATCAATACGAGGAGGGAAGAGAGAGTTGACGCTGCAAAAAGATCTTAAAAAGAAAAAAGAGAACGTCTTGCTGAGGGTGAATGGAACAGCCGTCGAAGCTCCCTTGGGGGTCCCCCTGGCAGAGCTGGCCGGCAGCGTGTGCCAAGAAGCCGCTTTACCGGTTTTAGCCGCGCGGTACAACAACGAGATGGTGGATTTGAGTGAACCGGTCCGGGAGGAAGGAAGCATTGAATTCCTGGACCAGAGGACGGAAGACGGGATGCGCGTTTATCGTCAGAGCCTCGTTTTTCTCCTGGCGAGGGCCGCGTACGAATTGTTCCCCGGCAGCCGGGTGGTAATCAAACATTCCCTGGGAAAAAGCTATTACTGTGAATTGAAAGGGCGAAAGCCGCCCCTGCTTGTTGAGCTGGCAGCCCTTGAAGCACGGATGCGCGAGATGGTCGCAGCCGATGAACCCGTCTGGCCGCAGATGATGAGCAAAGAAGAAGCAAGTCAAAAGCTTTTGGCCTTTGACCGCGAGGATACGGTCGAACTCTTGGAGAACATGCCGTGGAAGAAAGTGAAGGTCTATTCTTGCGGCAGGTATGCGAGTTATTCAAGCACGGTACTGGCCTCCCGCACGGGTTCGATTGGCGTGTTCAAACTTGAACCCTATGAACGGGGATTCGTCCTGCGTTTCCCCGATACCGGCAATCCGGAACAGGTAGCCCCTAAATACAATCTATCCAAGCTGGCCCAGGTCTGGCAAGAATCGGAGGAATGGGCGGCGATCCTGGGGGTCAGGAACCTGGCCGGCCTGCTGCGCCTGCTAAAAGAAGACAGCGGGGAGGCCAACACGCTGGTCCACGTGGGAGAAGCCCTCCAGGAAAAGAAAATTGCCCGGATTGCCGATGAAATCTACGCACGGCGGGACAAGGCACGGATTGTCCTGATTGCCGGGCCGTCGTCTTCCGGCAAGACCACTTTTGCCCAGCGCCTGGCCATCCAGCTTCGCGTTCTAGGCTTGCGTCCCGTTTATATCTCCACCGACGACTATTTTGTCGAACGCGAGCTGACTCCGCTTGACGAATACGGCGAATATGACTTTGAAGCGCTGGAAGCCGTGGATCTGGCGCTGTTCAACGAGCATCTCCAGAGATTGATGGATTGCCAGGAGGTGGAGTGTCCCGTCTACAACTTCCAGCTCGGCTCGCGCGAGCGAAAAGGAAGGCTTTTGAAGGTGGAAGAAGGCAGCCCCATCATCATCGAAGGAATTCATGCCCTCAACGAAACCCTGACCTCTTCCGTCCGCAGGGAGAACAAATACAAGATCTATATCAGCGCCCTGACCCAGGTGTCCATCGACGACCACAACCGCATCCATACGACGGATACCAGGCTGATCAGGCGCATCGTCAGAGACAGCCGGTTCCGCTCCCAGGACGCCCTGTGGACTTTGAAATACTGGCCGTCCGTGAGGCGGGGAGAGGACAAAAACATCTTCCCCTTCCAGGAAGATGCCGATATGATGTTTAATTCCGCGCTGGTTTTCGAACTGGGCGTCTTAAAAAAATACGCCTATCCTCTCCTGAAGGCGATCGACCGCGGCGAAAAAGAGTATTCCGACGCCCGGCGCCTGCTGGATCTCCTGGATTATTTCCCGGAAATCCCCGACAGTATTGTTCCTCTTAATTCAATCCTGCGCGAGTTTATCGGCGGCAGCTCTATTCACGGGAAATAGAACCGGGGTTGACTGGCCGGGGGAAAAAATAATCAAAAGTAAAAAATAAGGTTGCCTTAAAAGGCAATTTTATGTATACTGGTAATACCACTATACAATATAACAAGTCGTCCAAATAAACAAATTATCCTAGAACCAGGAGGAAAAAGGTGGATAGTTATGGCTGGTGGAAAATTTCATAAATTAACCAGGGAGAACTTTTCCGATCAAATAATAAGCCAGATCAAGGGCATGATTGAAGCTGGAGAGCTGAACCCCGGCGACAAGCTCCCGTCGGAAAGGGAACTGTCACTGCATTTGGGCGTAAGCAGGCTGCCGATCAGGGAAGCCTTGAAGACACTGCAGTTTATTAATGTGATCGAAACCAGGCAGGGTGAAGGGTATATCGTCAAGGGGCTTGACAGGGCTAAACTCCTGGACCTGATCGATGAAATAAGCGAACTGGAAGGGATCATGGACGACTACAAGGAAGTCAGGCTCATTCTGGAGGTCAAAGCGGCCGAACTGGCCAGCTTGAGAAGGACCGAAAAAGACTTGCAAAGAATGGCCGAGGCGCTGGAGGAAATGGAAAGGGAAATAAAAGAAAAGCAGGCTGAGGCCATAAAAGGTTCCATTGATTTTCACAACGCGGTGATAAGAGGCAGCCACAACAGGTTGATTTTATCGATTTATTACTTCTACAACGAAATAGTGCAGGAGGGGAGGCTGCGCACCAAAACGGTGCCCGGCAAATACGAAAAGTCCCTTGAGGTCCACAGGATTATTTACCAGGCGATCAAGGATAGGGATGCCGTCAAGGCCGCCGGGGTCATGAGAAAACATATTGAGGAGACTTTTGTTTAATCCTGTTCCTGCTGCCCCTGCCGGCAAACATTTATTTCCAGAGAATAACAAAAGAAAGGTGAGAAGGCCCATGAAATTTAATCACGCTGTTGTCGAATCGGACGTCCTGATCATCGGGAGCGGCTGCGCGGGGCTGGGAGCGGCCCTGGAGGTGGCAAAACTCGGGCGGAACGCGGTGGTGGTGGAAAAGGGCGAAAGAAGCGGCCACTGCGGCGCGTCGATCATGGCCATCCAGCTGGCCTGCGCCGCACTGGGGCTGTATGACGACGACTCGCCGGAACTGCATGCCCTGGATACCGTAAAGTGGGGAGGAAACATCTGCAATAAGCGGCTGGTTTCCCGCATGACCGAAGAAGCGCCCGCCAGGATTCTCGAATTTTACCACTGGGGAATGAAGTTTGACACAAAAGACGGCAAGCTTAACCTGCTGGCAAGTCCCGGCCACTCGCGGAGAAGAGCCCTTTTTGTCGATTTCAAGTACGGGACGGGCCGCTCGATGATGCAGGCCCTAAACAGCCAGCTAATTCCTCATGCGGGAAGGATTAAATACGCCGGGTACACCCATATCCTGGAGCTTCTCGTTTCAGACGGCGAAGCAGCCGGCGCGGTCGGTTTCGATTTTGAAAAGGGAGAAATCAAGATATTCCGCTCCAAAGCGGTTATCCTGGCAACCGGGGGCGGTATGGAAATATACGGAAGGAATTCAGGTTCCAAGCACCTGACAGGGGACGGCTACCACCTGGCCTACAAGGCGGGAGTACCGCTTCAGGACATGGAGTTCATCCAGTTCATACCCATGGGCACCCTCTACCCTCATATCCCGGGTATGGTCATGACCATTCTCGAACCTATCAGCTACAGGACGGGAGGAAGGGTGACCAACGGCCGCGGGGAAGAGTTCCTGGGAAAATACGATTCGCGCGGATTGAAGGCGACGCGTGACATTATCGGCTACGCCATGGCCAAAGAAGTTTTGGAAGGAAGGGGAACGCCTCACGGCGGCATCTATTTTGAACCGGGGACCGCGGGGGCGGATGCTCTGATCAATGAGTACGGCCAAGAGTTCATCGATAAGTTTATACAAGCGGGTGTCGATATTACCAAAGAAAGAGTAGAGGTTTATCCCATCGCGCACTACTTTATGGGCGGAGCTCAGGTGGACATCGACGGGAGGACCGTCATTCCCGGGCTCTTCTGCGCCGGAGAAGTGGTGGGCGGCATTCACGGGGCTAACAGGCTGGCTGGCAACTCGCTGACAGATGTCATGGTGTTTGGCAAGATCGTTGGCAGGGCGGCGGGGGAGGAGTCGACAAAAAGGGCCCTGCTGCCGCTGGATATTAATATGGTGGCCAATGAAACAGGTAGTTACCTTGCCGGCAGGCTGTGCAGGCTGTCAGACCCAGAAGCTTCCGTGACAAGGCTTAAAGAAGTCCTGCAGGAAAAAATGCTTTCCAAAGCCGGGCCGGTCAGGTGGGGAAACGGTCTTGAAGAAGCGCTGCAAAAGATAGTGGAGATTGAAAAAGAATACCTGCCGCGGACGGGAGTTAGCGATTTAAATCCAGTATTCAACCAGGAGCTGGCAGACATTCTGAACCTGGAGAGCATGCTTACCACCGCCAAGCTGGTCGTGCAGTCAGCCCTGGCTAGGGAAGAAAGCAGGGGCGCCCATAAGAGGGAAGACTTTCCGGAGGAAAAACAGGAGTGGGTCGCTAACGTTGTCGTGAAGAGAAAACCGGGTTCAATTCTGCCGGAAGTAGAAAAACAAGCGGTGAGGTGAATGAGATGAGCGACGGATGGAAAGAGATAACGATTACGGTGGTCAGGCAGAAACCTGGGGAAGAGCAGCAGCGGTTGGAATCGTATAGGATACCTTACCAGCGAGGCATGAGCGTGCTGGATGCGCTTGATTCCATCAGAAGGCTTTACGACCCCTCTCTCGCCTATAACCATTCTTGCAGGCACGGCAAATCGTGCCGGCTCTGTGTGGCCGAGATAAACGGCAGGGTGTCGTTTATGTGCGACGTTCCCGCTGCTGACGGCATGGTGGTAAAGCCGGTCAAGAATAAAAAAGTCGCCAGGGACCTGATCGCTTGGGGAAAAAAGGAATAGGAGAGTGAAAGAGGCATGATTGTAAAGAAAGAACAAGCAATACACAGAGAGGTTGTCCCCGGTGTTTTTCAAACCCATTACATCGATAAAAGCAGCGGGGCCGGGGGCGTATCCATGGGCGTGGTTACGCTGCAGCCGGGGGCCGGTTTGAAACCGCACACCCACAAGGTTGAAGATGCCATGATTATAATCGAGGGAAAAGGGCTGTTTATCCTCGGCGACAGGGAATACCCAATCGAGGAAGGCATGGCGGTCATGGCTCCGGCCGGAACGCCCCATGGGCTCAGGAACAACGGGGACAAACCCCTGCGCATAGTTTATACCTGGCCTGCGGTGGAAGTGGAAAGGTATTTTATTTAAACAGATGTGCAAGAAAAGGGCTGACCTTGAGCGGCAAGGTCAGCCACGGAATTTTTGTGCGGATTAATTTGTGACGGCTTACGCCTTGAGGTCGCTGTCCCCGGTTTTCGCGGCGAGGACCTTGCAGGCCTGGACGAGCAGGATCACGGCCAGGACGAAAAGGACGACGCCGGAGAAGACCAGGAGGTTGTTGCCGGCGGCTAGGTTGGCCTTGACCAGCAGGACCAGGGCGGTGAGGGTCACCGCGAACATGAAGGCGGTGGGAATGGTGAGCATGGAGTTGTTTTTCTTGGCCTTTTTGAGGTAAACAGCCACCGCGATCAGGGCCAGGGCAGCCAGCAGCTGGTTGGCCGAACCGAACATCGGCCAGACCACGGCCCAGCCCTTCAGTCCCAGCAGGACGCCGCACAGGCAGGTGATCGCCGTGGAGACGTAGCGGTTGGCCAGGAAACTCAGCGACTTGTTTTCAGAGAAGAATTCCTGGAAGATGAACCGGGCCAGGCGGGTGGCCGTGTCCAGGCTGGTGAGGGCGAAGGCGGAGAGGGCCAGGGCGGCGAACTGCTTGCCCACGTCGAAGTTGATGCCGATGGTGGTCAGGAAGGTGCCGACCCCGCTGGC
>JANLFJ010000060.1 GCA_024655825.1 Peptococcaceae bacterium
ACCAGGAACCCTTGTCACCATTGGCATGGAAATATTTGTCGCCAAACTCGGGTTTCAAAGAAAAAACATCTCAGCGGTTCCTTTCCTTTGACGTTTTATTTTCCTTTTCTTTCCGCCTTATTAGCTGGACTAATTCTACCGGCAAGTCTTCTTCCCTTACGTCCTTATCTCCAATTTTCTCACCTCTCACCTGTATCAAATGTTCATGGCAAGTAAAATCCTTTGTCCTGCATGCCGTGGGACAACCATTAATAATCAGCAGTACATCATTTGGTTTTATTTCTTCTTGTGAAAACACAAATTCATAATCAGTGAGTTTTTCTTTGAGCATTTCGTAGACTCTTTTTCTTCTTATTTCATCCTTACACCCACCGCAAAAGGCAACAAAGATTTTTTTTCTGTCTTTCATGTTATACCTGTATTTTTACATATAACCATTAACCATGCACTGCTGATCAGATATTAACGACATAGCTCTACCCCTCCTTGTTATTTTTGATTCCTTTTTCATTTTCTTAATTATTTTAATTTATAATATTGCAATATTCATGCCAATGACTCTTCCATATTCCTTGTCTTTGGCTTATAGTTCCCACTGCCAAGTCTATTTTTGATTTTCATCATCAAGCTATCGCCCAGCCTGTCGAAAAGGGCGCATCTTAACAAAAACAAGTGCCGAAATCAAGCACCTGTTTAGCCTGTCTGTTTAGCCTGTCAACAAAGTATTGTTGTCCTTTTTCGATAAAGCGCGGTCCCCTGTCCTGCATTACCCCATAATAATAGCCGGCCTGGGCCGCCAACTGAGAAATGGACGCTCCCATGGTACCCACCCCGATCACCAGTATTCTCCCCATGCCCTCGCCTCCTCGAACCTGTGGGGTCATTCGGTCAACTTCACCTTCAAAATTCAAATGCTTTATCCGCTAATCCCAGCTATCTCCTTGGCCAGTTTTTTCTTGTGTTCCAAATTGGCCTGTCGTGAAATCATAATTCGCTGGGCCTGCGGGGAACCGGCGCCATGAAGCGACTCGGTGCGATAGCCAACGGCAGCCGCACCAAGCGTCATGTTCTCGATCAGCCTGAGAATCTTAATACGCTGTTCGGTGCTGATTTCAAAAACACCCTTAAGGTACTTCTCTACATAATGGCCAATGACAGGGTTTCTAAAATCTTTTTCCGACGGCATGGTAACCATCAAGCCACCGGCAATATCTTCGGCCAACCTGGCTATCTCGTAAGGAAACCGGGTAACGTTTTGCTTGCATACATTTGCCAGCAAAAGATCGATGAGGTAGGTTCCCGACAGGGCGGGCCTTCCCTGGCAGGAACAAGCAATACCGCAGGCGTACAACGTTTCGTTGAGGTGGATCATTTCAATAATCTTATCCTTGATGTGGCTGGCTTTATTAACCCCGTTGTAGTCGGCGATAAGGGCCGCCGCTCCTATTAAAACATCGCCGACGCCCGTCTTGCATCCCCCGTAGCTTTGCCTGTGATACCCTGCAAAACGTTCGACCAGCATGCCGGAAAAAGCATATTCTTTGTACATGAATACTCTTTCCCAGGGAACAAAAACGTTTTCGAATACTACCAGCGCTTCCTGGCCGCCGTATACAGGATTGCCCACGTCAATGGAGCCGCCTTCCAACTTTCGCGTGTCGCATGACTGGCGGCCGTAAATATAAATGATGCCTTCACTGTCTGACGGAACAGCAAAGGAGACGGCATAGTCCTTGTCAGACTCACCCATGGCCATAGTCGGCATAACTAAGATTTCGTGAGAATTCAAGGCGCCGGTTTGATGGACCTTGGCTCCCCTGACAACTATCCCCTCTTTTAATTCTTCCACCACATGTAGGTACAGGTCCGGGTCCTTTTGCTGCGAAGGAGCCAAACCGCGGTCCCCCTTGGGGTCTGTCATGGCTCCGTCAACTGTCAGGTCGTTTTCTTGGACATATTTTATGAAATCAAGCACCCTGCGATGATAGGAAGTTCCTTTCTCCAAATCCATTTCATAAGCGACTGTCTCGACGGCGTTAATGGCATCCATCCCCACGCAGCGCTGAAAGCAGGAAGCTGTTTTTTGTCCCAAAAGCCGCTGCATCTTTACCTTTCTGACCAAATCATCGTGGTTTTGATGCAGGTGGCAGAACCTGTTGATTTTTTCCCCCGTAATACTTGAAGTCGCTGTCATCAAATCTTCGTGCTGCGGGTCCTGGGCCAATTCGTAAGTCATGGCCACCGAATTGACTGATGGCCTGATAATGGGATGATCAACAATATTCTTCACCTTCTCGCCGAACATGTACAGTTCAAACTTCTTTTTTTTCAACGATTCAACATATTGATCCTTGGTCATCATCGGTATAAACACTCCTCCCCGTATCATATCACCTTATCTTGCTTTAAGACCGCAATTTCTTCAGCAGTGAAGCCCAATGAACTGAGTACTTCCTCGTTATGCTGTCCCAATAGGGGTGAGGGTTGCACCGCACCCGTCTTACAATTCATGCTTTTTACCGGACACCCGGAAACCTTGACCTCACCGGCTCTCGGATGGTTAAGGGTCACGATCATCTCCCGGAATCCCACCTGTTCATTGTTGAGCACCTGGCTGATGTTATTGATGGGAGCGCACGGGATGCCGGCTTTTTCCAAAAGGCCGAGCCATTCTTGGGTGGTTTTCTTCGACATGATCTTTGTTAGGATGTCCGATAAGGCGGGCTGATTCTCAGTCCTTTTGTTGTTGTCGCGAAAACGCCGATCCTCAAGGAGTTCGGGGTGTCCTATCACTTCGCAGTATTTTTCCCATAAACCTTGATTTCCGCAGCAGACGATCACATAACCGTCTTTAGTTTTTAATGCTTCAAATGGGGTGATGGAAGCGTGACGGTTGCCAATGGGTATGGGGTTTTGTTCTGTGACGGCGTAACGAACTATCGAGTTTTCCAACAAGGCCACCTGGCAGTCCAACATGGAAATATCAATCCGGTCGCCCTGCCCTGTTTTTTCCCTATTTAAAAGGGCCGCCAGTATCCCTGAGGCGCAAAACAGCGAAGCGGCAAGATCCCCAATGGAGACGCCCACCCGCGTCGGTATCCCTGCAGGCTGTCCGGTTACGCTCATTATCCCCCCGTAACCCTGGACGACCATGTCATACGCCGGTTTGTCGCGGTAAGGGCCTGTCTGTCCAAATCCCGAAATCGAGGCATAGACGATCCCTGGATTAATCTTTGCGACCTCGTCGTATGAAAAGCCTAGTCTGTCAAGCACTCCCGGGCGGAAACTTTCGATCAGGACATCCGCTTTTTCCAGGAGTTTCCGGAGAATGCCGGCGCCTCGTTTATCCTTGAGATTTAATGTCATCCCTTTTTTACCCCTGTTAACACTGATAAAATAGCCGCTTTCCCCCTTGATAAACGGCCCAAATCCCCGTGCGTCATCACCTACCCCCGGTGCCTCAACCTTGAGAACGTCTGCGCCTAAGTCGGCAAGAAGCATTGTGCAATAAGGACCTGCCAGATTTCTTGTCAAATCGATTATTTTTATCTTGTTCAGCATGCCGTTTCCTCCTAAAGTGGCAAATTGCTGTGTTTTTTATAGGGGCGCCATTCTTCCTTTTCTCTTAAGGCCTTCAATCCTTCTATCAGCTTGGGCCTTAGTTCCGCCGGATCCACAATGTCGTCGACAAGTCCCCATTCCGCAGCTTTATACGGAGTAGCAAATTTTTCGCGATATTCTTTTACTTTTTCCTGATAGAGGATTTCAGGGTTTGGCGAACTCTCAATTTCACTGCGAAAGACAATATTTACCGCTGCGTCAGGTCCGACCACGGCAATTTCGGCAGTTGGCAAGGCAAGCACGAGATCGGCCCCTAACCCCTTTCCGCACATGGCAGAATATGCGCCGCCGTAATCCTTGCGGGTGACAACCGTTATTTTGGGGACAGTAGCCTCGGAGTAAGCGTATAACAGCTTTGCGCCGTTGCGGATAATGCCTTGATGCTCCTGATTAACACCGGGCAGGTATCCCGGGCAATCGACGAAAGTGACCAGCGGCAGGTTAAAGGCATCGCAGAACCTCACAAAGCGGGCGCTTTTCCAGGAGGCGTTTACATCAAGGCATCCGGCCAGGAAACGGGGTTGGTTTCCCACGATCCCCACGGGATACCCGTCAAGCCGCGCAAATCCAACCACTATATTTGTGGCAAAAAGGCTGTGCACTTCAAGGAAATCCCCGTTATCAACCACCTTCTTGATTATTTCCCGCATGTCATAGGCGCTGGCCTGGTTTATCGGTATTAGATCCCTCAATTCCGGCTCCCATCTATATATGGGGTCATCCGTCGGCAAGCGCGGCGGCTTTTCCTTGCTGTTTGGCGGCAAATAACTCAACAGTTTGCGGACCAGGGCCATTGCTTCCTGTTCGCTTTTACGTTCGAAATGAGCCACACCGGTCAGCCTGGAATGCACCTTGGCTCCCCCTAGCTCTTCCACTCCTACCTCCTCGCCGGTAACCGCCTTAATCACGGCAGGCCCGGTAATAAACATCTTGGTTATCGGATCGACCACAATTATAAAATCGGTCAAGGCCGGAGAATAAACGGCTCCTCCGGCGCAAGGACCAAGCACCACTGAGATTTGCGGTATCCAGCCGGAAGCTATGCTGTTGCGATAAAACAAAGAACAGTAACCGTTTAACGCTCCCATTCCCTCTTGGATCCTGGCACCACCCGAATCGTTGATCCCAATAAGCGGAGAACCCGTCTTGATGGCCTGGTCGATCAACCGACAAATTTTCAGACCCTGGGCTTCGCCTAAAGACCCGCCCATTAAAGTAAAATCCTGGGCAAAAACATGGACCGTATTGCCGTTGATCCGTCCCCAACCGGTAACCGCTCCTTCCCCGGGCAGGTCGCGTTTGTGCATCTCAAAATCAAAACAGCGGTTTTTTAACCAAGGGTCATATTCGGTAAAACTGTCTTCGTCCAACAGCAATCCAAGCCTTTCCCTTGCCGTCAACTTGCCGAGTTTATGCTGTTTGTCGATTTGTTCGGGTCCGCCGCCCTGAAAAACATGGGCTCGTTTTTGGTTTAGTTCTGCTATGAGGTCGTCAATTTTAGTCAATTAATTACCCCCCTCGTCATCAAATCACTTGATCTTATGCTATTCAAGACAAACGGGAGATTTTGGCGCCATTCCCCAAAAGCCGGGATCATGCGATACCATTACTTTGGCCTGCAAAACCCCTTGCAGGGTCTTGATTTTGTGAATGCTAAAAATGGCAAACTCTTGATTCCAGCTGTGCCCCGGCGGGATCGTATGCTCCAAATTGTCTCTTGTGTATATGGCGTCACCGGCTATGATCACATGGGCACCGCTGGCCATTTTAATCAAGACGGATTGATGCCCGGGCGTATGGCCGGGGGTATGCAGCAAAAACACCCCCGGAAGTATTTCCGCATCTCCGTCTACCAGTTCGTATTTGACGCCGCAATCAAAATGATCTTTCATGTAAGAGCTCTGCAAGTGTTTGTCAGGCTGGTAAGCATAGCGGTATTCGGCCTTTTGCACAAAAAAAACCGCTTTGTCAAAGAATCGGTTGCCGCCGGTATGATCCCAGTGCAGGTGTGTATTGATGACATACGAGATGTCATCCGTTTTAAGACCTAAAACCGCCAGGCGGTTCCTGATATCGTCATCTGCGGTTAAAACCGGTTTGATCAGTTTGGCTCTTTCCCCCCATGCTTTTTCCGGCTCAGTCAAACCCAGAGGATTTAAACCGGTATCGATAAGCGCCCAGGATTCTTTCATTTTCAACAGCACCGAATATACCGACGATTTTTCGACTACGCCAAAATCCTGGCCATACAATAAAATGCTGCGGTCTATGGTGAGGTAACCGCCTTCCAGAAAGTATACCTTTTGGACCATTGTTACGGCCTCCCTGTTTCAATATGGGCCGGCGCCGGCATTATAATACCGGCGCCGGCCTGTTGTCCGGATACTTTACATCTTTCTTCCCACGTAAAACCCTTCATGGGTGGCGGAAACCATACTCCTCACTTCCTTGGCGTCACCAATCAGGTACACGGCTTTCCCCCGCTCCGCTATTTCTTGGTACAAGGCATCGTTCGATTCACGCCCCAGGGCCACCACAACGGTGTCGGCAGGAATTCTTTCCTGTCCGTCGGGTCCTTCCAGAACGACATATCCTTGGCTCATCGACCTGACCTTCCGCTGGGTCAGGATGGCTACCTTTTCTTCTTTCAGGTACCTCATCAGTGGTTGCAACCTGGCTGCATAAGGATACAGATAGGCCGCGGCGGCTATCTTTTCCCCTTCTTCCACCAACGTTACCTCTTTGCCTTCTCTGGCCAGCGAAACAGCGGCTTCCGCGCCTTCATTGCCGCCGAGAATAACAACTTTCTTGCCAATCTCGGCTTTGCCTTCCAGGTATTCCCACAGATATACAATTTTCATGCCATTAGCCGGGAGATCCGCTTTTTTCTCTTTCGCTCCCGTCGCGACAACCACCACATCAGGTTTTTCCTTTTCCACCAGTTCTTTTGTGACTTCCACGTTTAAAACACACTTCACTCCTGCTTTTTCACATTCCCTGATCAGCCATTTTGGCAAATTCCACAGCTCCCTGGTGTAAAGCCGTGGAAAAGCAGAAGCCAGCTTGGTCTGACCGCCTAATTTGCCGCTCTTTTCGTACAAGGTTACCTGATGGCCTCTTTGCGCCGCTGTAAGCGCCGCCTGCAGCCCACCGACCCCGCCGCCGACAACCATGACTTTCTTCGGTTCTTTGACAGGTTTTAAGGCATACTCTTCCTCCCAGCTGTAGGCCGGATTCATGGGACACTCGCAACCCAGCGAAAGAAAAAGCCTGTTCAAGCACCAGTTGCAGCCCATGCACTGGCGAATGTCCTCAAATCTTCCTTCAATCATTTTTTTAGCAAAATGCGGTTCGGCAATAATGGGACGGCACATTGCCACCAGATCTGCCTTGCCTTCCGCGATGATGTTTTCTACCAGCTTGGGATCCTGTAATCTACCCACCGTTATGACCGGGATTTTAACTTTTTTCTTGATGGCTTCAGCGAAGCGCACGTTGACTCCACGCGGTTCATAAAGCGGCGGGAAGGCATGGTCAGGAGTATGACCGATTCTACCAGCGGAGGCATGTATCCAGGCCACGCCCATTTTTTCCAGCGTCGGGACTATTTCCTCCAGAACCTCGCTGAACTCCAGGCCGGGTGTTCCAAGGTCTTCCTGCATAAACTCGTGGCAGCTAAGGCGGACGCCTATGGGAAAACCGGGTCCGGCATATTTCATCATCGTTTCCACCGTTTCATAAAGGAACGTTGTCCTTACCGCGTATTTATCGGTGCGTCCGATGTTATGAAGCGGCGAAAGAAACTGCAGCGCCAGGCTGCCGTGGCAGGAATGCAGTTCCACCGCGTCAAAACCGGCCTGTATCGCCCTGGCGGTCGCTTTCCCATAGTTGTCAATTATTTTTTCAACTTCCGCCGTGGTCAACGCCTTTACTTTTTGACCGGACCACTGGGGTTTTTCCGATGGTCCCACCGGCGTTTCCCCGATAATCTCGGCTGAACAAAGGTTTCCTCCGTGAGAAATCTGCAGAGCCGCTTTCGCCCCTGCCTTGTGAATACGATCGGCCAGGTCGGACATGCCGGCAACAGCCTTGCTGTCCTGAATCCCCAGCTGCTGACGGAAAACCTGCCCTTGATTCTCGGTAAAAGTCATGGTGACAATGATCAGGCCCGGTCCATCGGCTTCCAGTTCAAAGTTATTCAAAGTGCGCGAGTTGACCCTTCCATCGACATCCGCAAAGTTTTTAACGGTAGGGGCTTCCACAAACCGGTTCTTGACCACCATATTGCCAATTTTTATGGGGTCATAGACAGTCGCCATTTAAACCACTCCTTCCCTTTAAATAAAATAATTGATCATGAGGTTACTTTAATCGCCAGCTGGGGACATATCGTTTCACAAAGGTAACAGGCCATGCACTTGTCCAGTTTAACTGCTTTGCTGCTGCCTTCCACGATCGCAAAAACCTTGTTGGGACATTGTTCAACGCAAATGCCGCAAGCGTTGCATGTACTGCTGTTAATGGCAATTTCAACCAAAACCGGCCACCTCCCTGTTTCAACTTTTTTTATTACCATTTTCAGCGCTGCAAACTCACCGTTCATTATTTCCGACTTTGTCTAATCCTTTTGTGCTGACGAAAACATGGTTGTCGCTTTTACGGATAAATAGCCCACCACAGGGCCTACAATAAGACCGGTTAATGTCGCTTTAAAATCAAGGGATGTGCCGAAATAGGTGGCGAACCCAAAAAAAGCGGCCGGCGCAAAAGACAAGAATGGATACTTGGCCAGTATAACCATGATTGCCGCAAATATGCCGACAAACACAGCCACGCCCCAACTTCCAAATATAAAGGCCAACACATCCGCCCCCAGGAGTATGGTCAAATAGCCCCACAATACCCCTGACAGCAAAGCCGGGTAAACTTTTTTCAAGGCTGCCTCATCTCCACCGGCCGCGAAGAAAGCCGCCCAGGCTACAAACAGCGGCCACGGCGGAACCTTGACCATTGCGGCGACAGGCATCCATAGACCTGCCAGAATCCCTACCGTCAGCCACAGCGGAATCCGCATCTTTTTTCCCCTCCCTTTCGTTCTTGATTTAAGAACAAAACACCAGTTGTTGGACAGTTACAGAAACCAGTTGCTAAAAACACCCCCCCGCCAGCGATGAAGTATGTTCGTTTGCTTCGTTATGCAAGCGCTGTGCCAACCGTTCAACGGGCGGATTTGAACGTTCTTAAAACGCCTGAAGAGTTGCATTCAAGCAACTCTTCAGGCGTGTAATCACTTTTAACCGGTTCGGGCAGCTGCCAATTGCTTCGCTGATGCAATTCGGCGCACTGTTGAATATCAGCAACAGCCTTTTTGTTTTATTTTGCGAACAATGGTAGAAGGATTGACACCCAGCATCCTGGCTGCAGCGCGAATGCTTCCGCCGTTTCTGATCGCTTCATTGATTATTCGCAATTCCACTTTTTTTATTACGTGGGCTAAATCCATGGGGAAGGCAAGGTCGGTTGGCCTCACGAGGTCATCGACAACCGCCCCTGTCTTATCGGCGTTCACCTTTTCTGAGAAGTCCTTGGGTAAATCCTCAAGAGAAATAACGTTGCCGCTGCTCATGACCGCAATCCTCTCCACAAAATTCTTCAACTCCCTGACGTTGCCGGGCCATTGATAAGCAACAAGACGATCCATGACCTGTTTGGAAAAAGTCTTTTTCCAATCGTACCGGGTATTGATATTGTGCAGGAAAAGCCGCGCCAGGGGCAAAATATCCTCGCGCCTTTCGCGAAGGGGCAACACATGAAGCGGCACTACGCTTATCCGATAATATAGATCCTCGCGAAATTTTCCTTCCTCCACCATCTTCTTCAGATCGCGATTGGTAGCTGTAATGACCCGGATATCAACCCTTTTCCGGTGAACAGAACCTACCCTGGTCAAAAGACCGGTGTCCAGAAAGAGAAGCAGCTTGGGCTGGAGGCTCAGGGGGAGGTCGGATATGTCGTCCAGGAGGATCGTACCTCCCTGGGCGCTTTCCAAAAAACCAATTTTGCCAATTCTGTTTGCTCCCGTAAAAGCTCCGGGGTCATAGCCGAACAGCTCCGACTCCAAAAGGTTTTCCGGTATCGCTCCGCAGCTGACGGTGACAAAAGGCGCATCCTTACGCGGACTGTATTTATGAATGAGATTGGCATATAAAGTCTTCCCTACACCGGATTCTCCGTATATAAGCACTGTGCTATCCACGGCCGACAGCGCCTTAAGGTCCGATATGTTTTTTCTCGATTGGCTGCTGGCAACGACAACATCCTTGGTTTCCATCGTTCCGTCTTCGGAATTATTGTTCATCAGCCATCTTTCGTAACTCTGCTGGTACATCTGAATAAGCATCGTTATATCACGGATATTGCTTACAACCTGGATGACTTCCCCCTTTTCATTAAACACCGGGTTTCCCGTCACCAGGGTTACCTTCCCGTTTCTGTTCAATTGCACCATGCTGATCCTGCTTTTTGTCTTTTGAACATCAAGGGCAACGGAGCGATCAAAGTATCCCTTGGACACCAATTCAGTCATATGACACCCGATCACTTCCTCAGCGGATATGCCGGTGATCTCCTCAAAGGCCGGGTTGACTTGAACAGTGTATCCGTTACGGTCCACCACATATATTCCGTCTTGCGAATACATAAAGAAATTATATAATCCGTTATAGAAATTATTCATTTCCTCGTTCTTTATCTCCAGCTTCTTCCCTTGTTGAAAAAAAACGTTCTGTTCAGACACGGCAACTCCCTCCTTGACGCTTTATTCTCATCAGAATGGAGTGTCCTCTGGTTAAAACCGTCAAAAACACAAATGTGCTTATCCAATTATATACATAACAATTTATATAATTCAACTTATTATCATCAATATTTTTATATTTATTAAAAGTTGACGGTATTTTCAGCCTGCGTCGGCTGCTGTTATCAAGCCGTCTTTTGAGCCGCGGCGACCCATCTGCTCAAGAACAGGCGCCTGAAGCCGGCGCCTGTTCTTATTGTTCTTTCTTTCTGTTATTTTCCTGTGCATGATCGTCTAAATGACCACTTCATCCAGCTTGTTGAGGTTATATCGCTTGATGATGTCGATCAGCTTCAACGGGTAGCGTGAGTCCGTGGCATAGCCGCACCGCTTCAAGGCCCAGGCGCCCAGGGTGCTGTCGTTCATCACCGCCCTGAACGGCCCGTACCTGCTGGAGTTGAGCAGCAGCTTCTTATGGTCGTCCCAGCTGTCTTCAGGTTTGTAATACGCCCTGAATTCCGCATCAACCCGGTAGGTGTTGCCATTGTATTCCTCCCAGGTGTTGGAGATCACCGAACCTGCAGGCCCTTGCCCCTTGATGCCGAACAGGTTATACGAGAGCTTGCCGGTATACTTGTCCACCGGAGTGCTCTGTCCCCAGCCAGTCTCCAGGATGGCCTGGGCAACCTGCAGTGCGGCCGACATGCCTGTTTTTTCCCTGGATTTGACGGCCAGCCCGGAAACGAAATCCAGGAATTTGCTTTTTTCCATCAGAGGTTTGGCTTCATATATTTTGCCAAGATAGACGCGCACGGGAACGGCCTCGCTGCTGACTTTTCCTCCAGAGGCCATAGTGCCGACAGCCTGGATGTTCCAGTTCCCGGCATCATTTTTCCCCGGTGTCCAGGAATACTCGGCCGCCGGATCGCTCCCGCGGGCAATAACCTTTTTCGCTCCTGTTTTAGGGTTGACCAGGACATATTCAATGCTGTTAAGCGCTGCATTAGCCACCGACTTGAGCTTCACTGCTCCTGTCAGCACTTGGTTGGGACCTACGGTCTGCAGGAGAAGCCGGGGAGTGTCCTTTACCTCAACCGTGACCGTGCCAGTGACATGGACATTTCCCGCCGTGTCCTTGACCCTGGCCGACAGTTCCCATGTCCCCGCCTGCTCCGGTCCCGGAAACCAGCTGCAGCCGGAGTAACCGTCAGCAGGTACCAGGGTCTCAACTTTTCCTGTCCTGGTGTTTTTCAAAACATACTCCGTCATGCTGACGGGATAATTCCGCCAGACCCACAGGGTGACCGGTTTCTCGACAACAGTGCCGGCAGCGACTCCCCGCAGCTCCTGTTTCCTGGCAACATTGACCGATACGGCAACCGGCTGGCTGGCATAGGCCTGTCCCAGGCCGTCGCTGGCTATGGTCCGGATTGTATAATTGCCGTTGTCCGTAAACTGGGGTGTCCACTGGTAGGCCCCTTCGGGGTCCGCTTCGGCGGTGACCGTTGCTTTACCCGTTTTCAGGTTCGTGATTTCATACTTCACGTATTCCGCCAGGAAATTCAGGTTGACCCGTAGAGCTGCGGCATCGGTAATCTCTTGTCCATTTGCGATCCCCGCCAGGGACACCTGCGGCGCCACCGCCATCTCCACGGGAATTGCGCTGCCGGCCAGGAAACGGCCTTCCTGGTCGTACAGCGAGACGGCCAGCACCTGCCGGCCGCACTGGGAAGCCTCTGGCAGCCAGCGATACGCAGCCGCCAGGTCGTTCCCCCGGGCAATCACTGCTCCCTTTCCCGTTTCAGGATCGAGAAGGAAAAACCTTATCTCGGCCGCACCGGCAGGGACAGCCCCCGAAAAAACCGCTTGCAGCTGCATGGCCCCGGTGATGGCCTGGCCCGGCTGGACGGAGGCGATGCCAACAGCAAAAGGCTGCCCGGCTTCGGGCGGCAAAACGGAGTCCACATAAACGGTCCTGCTTGTCCCGTCCCATTTTATCGCCACTCCCAGGGCGTTGCTGACCAATCTCAAGGGTACAAACGTGCGGTCCTGGATTATTTGGGGCGGCACGTCGCTCAGCCCGAAAGAAGCAGAACCTTCATAATAATCGACCAGCCGGTTGTCAATGCGCAGCAGCACTGAGCGGTTCCCTCTGATGATGACGACGTTCTTCTCCGCTTCGCGCCACTCAACTTTCGCGCCCAGCGATTCGGAAACAAGGCGCACGGGAACGAGCGTGCGGTCGTTTTTTATCACGGGCGGCGGGGAAGATTTAATTGTCTTCCCATCAATAACCAGTTTTATGTCGTCAGCGGCGATTCCCGGGAAATCCGCCCCGATCATAAAAACTAGCGCCAGCATTAAACCTGCGCCGATCTTTGAAAGACAAAAATTTTGATTAACCTGCATTGAAGAACATCTCCTCTAAGATTAATCATACCATGTTTACACGACATTTCTATTTATAACAGGACTTATGCAGTTCCAGGATAATATTCCCAGTTCCACAGCCTGAATTCT
>JANLFJ010000061.1:0-215 GCA_024655825.1 Peptococcaceae bacterium
TTTCCGCAGTCTTGTTTTTGTGTTGCCTTTTTACGGTCTATGGTTTTCAGGGTAGGTAGGCTCCGAACGAAATGAGTATTATGCCGGCACAAACCGGCATAACCACGGTTTCAATCCCTTATAGGTAGGCTCCGAACTTGTCCACGCTACCCACCCCGACCTGCCGATGCCGGTTTCAATCCCTTATAGGTAGGCTCCGAACACGGGGCCAGACA
>JANLFJ010000061.1:312-12101 GCA_024655825.1 Peptococcaceae bacterium
ACAGCGGCAAGGCGCAAGCCTAAAAAGTTTCAATCCCTTATAGGTAGGCTCCGAACCTGGCTACTATAAGATTGTAGCCCTCGACGAGAAAGGAGTTTCAATCCCTTATAGGTAGGCTCCGAACGTTTATGAAGATGTGGAAGAAATCAGGTTGCATGTGTTTCAATCCCTTATAGGTAGGCTCCGAACAGACGGTCAAACCATTCCTTTTCCGGGACTGGAACCGGTTTCAATCCCTTATAGGTAGGCTCCGAACGGCCGGGGTATCGAAGCGGATACTGCGGCAATGCCAAGTTTCAATCCCTTATAGGTAGGCTCCGAACCCAGTTGGCCGCTTCATATTCCGGCATGGCAGAGAGTTTCAATCCCTTATAGGTAGGCTCCGAACGGACGGGGCCAGACAGCGGCAAGGCGCAAGCCTAAAAAGTTTCAATCCCTTATAGGTAGGCTCCGAACTGACACAGAGCTTGCATTGATACAGGACGTATTAGAGTTTCAATCCCTTATAGGTAGGCTCCGAACCAGAGGTATGTAGCCAAGGCACGTGAAGAAATGGATATGTTTCAATCCCTTATAGGTAGGCTCCGAACTCGTAAAGCAGAATCCAATTAAACGGGGCGACATGAGTTTCAATCCCTTATAGGTAGGCTCCGAACCTGGCGGGTCCTGGCAGGCTTCCCCCAGGGACACCTGTTTCAATCCCTTATAGGTAGGCTCCGAACGTCAAGGACTTGGCGATAGCAGCCGGCATCTTTGCCGAGTTTCAATCCCTTATAGGTAGGCTCCGAACGAAAAACATTGACAGCATGTGCTGTGCTGTGATATACGTTTCAATCCCTTATAGGTAGGCTCCGAACAAAGCGGAGCTCTTTTGGATGCTCCACCAAGAATTTGGTTTCAATCCCTTATAGGTAGGCTCCGAACTCCCAGTATGGAGCTTTTGCAGACTCCCAGGGGCCTAGTTTCAATCCCTTATAGGTAGGCTCCGAACGTACACATGGATAATAATAGGAGAGCCTGGCCACTAGTTTCAATCCCTTATAGGTAGGCTCCGAACAAAGCCGCTATTGACGGTCTGCGGAAAAAACTCCAGGGTTTCAATCCCTTATAGGTAGGCTCCGAACTCCCTGCCAAACATGATACCACAGTCGGGGGCAGACCGTGTTTCAATCCCTTATAGGTAGGCTCCGAACCATATATGCCAAGCAGATCGGCTTCCGGGTCCGGCGTTTCAATCCCTTATAGGTAGGCTCCGAACTAGGTAATTGTGGTAGTCTTGCGGCTGTACGCCTTTAGTTTCAATCCCTTATAGGTAGGCTCCGAACCAGTATTGGGGTAAGTATTAAAAGAGGTTTATTCTGTTTCAATCCCTTATAGGTAGGCTCCGAACGGATGTCAGCCACTTTTAATACCTCTTCTCTTCTCGTTTCAATCCCTTATAGGTAGGCTCCGAACCTCCTTTTCCAATCGCCGGTTTTCCTCCTGCGCCCCTGAGTTTCAATCCCTTATAGGTAGGCTCCGAACCTCGACGGTGACAGACCTACCACTTTGGTTCATTCTTTGTTTCAATCCCTTATAGGTAGGCTCCGAACGTTGCTATGCAGGGAGGCGGTTTAATTGGCAGAGACGTTTCAATCCCTTATAGGTAGGCTCCGAACATGAATTTCGGCGCGCACAGATAAGAGAGGATGCGGGTTTCAATCCCTTATAGGTAGGCTCCGAACCGGCGTGCTCGTCGAAATTTGCGCCAGCTTTTCCCGCGTTTCAATCCCTTATAGGTAGGCTCCGAACGACGAAGATTTCTATGAGTTCTGGGATGCGGTTAATTAGTTTCAATCCCTTATAGGTAGGCTCCGAACTTGTATGGCATAGAGGGAAATTCATTCTCAAAGACAAGTTTCAATCCCTTATAGGTAGGCTCCGAACTAGTATACGATGCGAAGCAAAAAACAACGAAAGAAAGTTTCAATCCCTTATAGGTAGGCTCCGAACCCGAGGCTCGAAGTTTACTTGCTTTGCGTAGAGGTCCAGTTTCAATCCCTTATAGGTAGGCTCCGAACCCCAAAAAATCGCAATAAAATAAAAGCTCTATTCTTTTTTTCTCTAAAATCAAATCATAATACATCTCTCTTTAATTACCTAAAAAATATTGCTGTTTCTATATTTATAAACAAAGGCTATGTTCGTCGAAGTTCAGGATTTTTTGCAGTATTATAGGTCGACGGCTTTTATAAAATGTTGTCATCACCACCCTTTTTAAGACCCATTGTCTCTCGGTTTGAGTATTTGGTTGTTCGGAAGGTATAAAATATTACCGAATCCTCTTTATCTTTAATAATACGGCTTAACTCTATTTTCAGCTTATTAAAATTTGTTTCAGATATCTCGCCTTCAAATACCGAATTCTGTACCCAGTAAAGATATTTCCGCGAGCGTTTCAGAACTTTTGCCACTCGTTTTTCATTTATATCATAAACCATTATTACAAACAAATCCCATACCTCCGAATCCTACCATGATGCTACGAAGGGTTCGTAGACCTTCTCTCCCATTAGATGTTTTTCAAGCTTGTATAATTCCAGGCGAAATAACCTCCGATATGAGACGTTCCTGCCAAGACTTTTAATATTAATCGTAGTCTCAAGTTTTCTATCAAGTTCTTCAACAAAAACCCTTTTTCCTTTTTCCTTAAGCAGCAATCCTTCAACCTGGTGTTCAAAATCGTCTTTTGTAATCATATTTTTATCCAACAGGGAAAATATCAAGCGATCTATAATAATCGGCTTAAATATTTCTGCCACATCAAGATTCAAAGTAAATCTACGAAAATTAGTAGCATGCAAAAAACCAATACGAGGATCAAGATGTGTCTTATATACTTCGCTCAACATCATGGAATAGATGATTGAGTTGCCAAAGCTGATCAAGACATTCAAGAAATTTTTTGGCGGTCTTCGGGTTCTTTCCTGAAAACGAAAATCTCTATTGTTTATTATTATATCAAAACCATGATAATAATGTTCGCGAATATGGCCTTCCAAAGCCATAAGCTGGCTGATTTCCTGGCAATCTTCAATTCCTTGGCCAAGATTCTCTATTAATGAAATCAGTTCCCCAAGCTCACGGCCTCTATTATGGTAATATTTAAGCACTTGTCTGATATTACGGTAAGCCCCTTTAACAAAAGCTCGAGCTATTAACAGGCGTTTTTCAGGATGTTGATAGTGTTCGGCCTGTTTTAAAATCATATAACCTGAATTCAAGTGTTCTCTCGGGTAAAAAGTCCCCATGTAATATCCGAAATGATTAAAATAATGTATCAGGATTTCTTTTTGGGAGATGAACTCCAGTAAACTTTTATTGAAACTCACCTCCCCAAAAGCCATTATTTCTTTTGTATCCTCTACAGGCAGGTATCTTTTTCCCGCTTGCGTTTCAAAAACGAGTGTGTTGTCTTTTCGCTTGAGCTCACCTTCCGAGAAAACATAAAGGCTTTTCTTCATGCGAATCCTCCTATGACCAGCAGAATTCCGCATAAGCACAATTGCGGCAAAAAACAATTTTTTTAGGCTCCTGAGGCGCATCCTGGTATATTATCCTCAGGATGTCTTTTTTCGCTTTTTCAATATTAGCAATTAGTTCATTATTCAACTCTACCTTTACTCTTTTCTTTTCCTTGGGAAACAGCAGTTCCCCCACGGCTTCAATGCCGTTTTCTCTAAGTTCCAGAAGATAAAAGGCCAGTTGCATAAAGGCGCTCTTTTCATATTTGGAACTCTTCTTTACTTCGCCAATAACCAATTGCCCTTTTTCTTTGCGTAAAACATCCACCTTGATATGGCCAAATGAGATTTCTCTTTTATCCCGTTGATATGTGTTCTGTCCTATAAAACGCCCCAAATCAATATTTGGATTGTCTTGATCGGGAGTAATGTTCCTGGCCATCAGCCATACCTCTCGTGGGCAGATATAGTAATACCAGACCAGAGTACCGGTAACATTAAGATCGTTTTCTAACAAACCCAGCCACCTTCCAAAACCAGCAAATGTTCATAAAAGCCGCTCAACAGCGCGGATAAATTCCTGCAAATCTGGTAAATTATGTTTTAACACATTGTGAACTATCTCCGGATCAATTTTAGCGTAATCATGAACAAGCACATTGCGAAACTGGGCCATTTTCTGCAAATCTGGCAGCAATTCTTTTGACAAAACACCATTCTCTGCCAGTACGGCAAATATATCCTTGTTGTCAAGTGGTTCCCGCCAACCATTGTCGGCAATTATATGGCTTCCGATATCCAGGCAGCATTCAATGGCCAAATGAAGCGTGCGTTCTACATATCGACGGATCTTTTTATCCGCGCAAAATTCAGCAAGCGTCACATTCTGCGATTCCTTAAGATCAATATAATACTCTGCAAGTTGAGCCACTTTCATCTTTAGCACGTCAACACTAACCATCCTTTTCCCCTCCTAAAGCTCTTTGAATAAGCCGAAGGTTTCTTCGTTGCAATACCGGCAAGATGTCGAAATATTCCCGTCGAGAACGCACATCAAAGGATATTCGGTAATGGTGGTCCTTTTCTACTATTAAAGAACCTTCTTTCCTAATCTGGTGCTGAAAATAGAGAGGGACTGCCTGTATGTCCACCACGTCAACAGTCCTCCCTGCCAACCTCGTCATTTCTCCTGCCAGTTTGAGCCTCAAATCAAACCTTTCCTGTTTGGACAAACCAGAAACAAACAGCACAGCAATATCAATGTCGCTTCCCTCTTTTAGTTTTCCGGTTGCCGCTGACCCGAACAGCCAGGCGGCGCTGATGCTGTCATGTTCCTCCAGGTATTCGGTTATTTTAGGTAATAATATTGTCATTCGGTACACCTCTGCCATTTATATTACCAAACGATACACATTGGAATATCATCTTCGCGGGTTAAATGACCCAACCCCATGTCGGATGAATAAAGTTTTGGATCAGTCAATAAGGGTATATAATCTTTTGATACTCCCAACCCTATCCGTTCCGCTATTTTTTTACTTAAATTCACTATAAAGAAACCCAGCAAACCAAAGAACTGCTTCCTTTCATGAAAGCTCAGGCCTCTTATATATTTTGAATCCCGATAAATCTCATATAAACTCTCCGAATCCGATACGCCAAACTTCTGCATGTAAAAAAGTGCTTCTTTGTTCAGATAATCATTTCCAAGCGGGACAAAAACAGGTATTTGGGGGTAAGTTGTATTAAAAGGTTCTATCCCAGCCAGACTACTCCAGGTGCCGGAAGCCCCTTCATAAAGCTTTTCCACAAAAGTAGTTCCCATGTTCCGGGAAAAAAGGTCATTATAATAATCGGACACAACCTTCGCAGTTTTAGACTCGTTCCATTCCGGCCATTTCTTAAAGATCTCATCTGTTACCTCGCGGGTGTCTTTTTCCGTATATACATAATTTCTCGTGTCTTTCTCGTTGTTACGCTTAAAGGTGAATACATATATAACAGCTTTATCCCCTTCCCCATGACGGTTTCCCCTGCCAGCCACCTGAGCCACAGAAGGAATGATTGGCAACGCCCTGAAGATTCTTTGAAAACTAAAATTTACTCCCGCTTCAATTCTCCAGTGTTTTTATGCTTCAATCCTTACAATCCGTAAAAAGAATCATCTGGTTCAAGAAAACCGCCATAATATGGGTCATATTTAATATCACAAAACAACATACCATCCAACAACTTTTTGTGCTGTAAAAAGTACCAATAAGGTACTTTAACCTCATACCATTTCCTCTCTTTGGGTAAAGCTTCCTTGAGTTCCTGAAAAAAACATGCAGGAACAATAGATATTGTTTCATATTTACTTAAGCGAGTTCTTTCCGCTTCTTCCTCTGTCATCCGGCTATCCAGAATGCCAAATCTATTGTTTTGACTGATTTCATATTGACATAAAGCATCCCGATATCCTTCGCAGCCTTCAAAGTCAATCCCCTGATAAACCTTTTCCAAAACTATTAATAATTCCTGTTCTGTAACATAATCCTTTGAAACACTCTGAAAAGCGGCGAAAGACCTAACCAAAAGTTCTGGGTCATTAATGGGGTCATAAATCCGATGGGACTTTTCATCCGCCCTAAAAATATAAACTCTGCTATCCCGATATTTATCTCGATAGCGGTTAACTCTTCCAGCTCTCTGTATTACAGCATCCGGAGGGGCGCATTCTGTAAATAGCCAGTCATAATCAATATCAAGGGCAACTTCTACTACTTGCGTAGCCACAGCTAGCCGCGCTTTATTTATTATGTTCTCTAACTTTTTCCTGTCTCTCAAAATAAACCTTGAATGCAAACATATAGGGCTTAGGTCCTTTAATTGTTTCGCCAGCCTTTGGCATTTTTCCACTGTATTAACCACTACCAACACCCTGTATCCTTTATTAACTGCAGTTCTAATATCTCTTTCAGCTTCTTCGATTAAGCAATCGTGTACATAATACTTGCTCCGCCGTGCATTTAGAAGAGACTTGTCCTCATAAAAAGACAAACCGGGGATTGACTGGGCGAAGAGCGTTCTTAGCCCTATCGGTAGAGTGGCGCTCATCAACATTATTCGACTACCCCATTTGACAAGTCGCTGAAGTGTTGAGTTTAGTAGTCCAAGAGTCCACCCGTCATAGGCATGAACTTCATCCACCACAATAGCAGCATTGGCGGCATTTATTTCCTTTAATACCCAACGCCCCGTATTGAACCCAGCAGTCAACAATTGGTCAACAGTAGCCACCGTGACAGGCTTCATAAAGGACTGATCAAATAGAACTTGTTTTCTGTATTCCACTTCTTTGATCTCATCATTCTCTTCTTTATCGAATAACAAATTAGCAGTTGAATGAGTTAGCCCTACGTTATCCGTGCCAAAAATATCGGTCATTCTTTGCCAGATGCTGTTAGCGGTGGCCATAGTCGGTAACAGATAGATTATCTTAGCCCTTCCTAGTTCTTTGGCATTGTTAATAGCCCAGAATAGTGAACCCTCGGTCTTGCCGTTTCCCGTTGGAGCAATAGCAACAAGATGACCTTTATGTGAAGCTGCATGCTTTTGAAATGGTCGTAAACCGACAAACGGGATACCTTTTTCCCGGCACCTTTCATGTAGCTTTTTTATTACAGTATCAACGTCAGTTTCAACGTTGTATCTAACCTGTACGCCTGCTGAGCTATACCAATCAACATAATGTAAAACCCCTTTGGTAAGCAAATACAATGTTCTGGCACGCTCTATATCTTCTTTTCTGGCAAATTGTGGTAAACAGTTTATCATTTGACTGAGAACAGCGGCCCCATCTTTTTTAGCAATCTTCTCATTTAAATATGGCAATTCCCACCCTTGCTGATGAAAGATTTTCTGAGCAAGACTTATTGCTATTTTTAGTCCTTCTAGATCAATAGAGGGCAGATTGCATATACCCTTAAGCTCTTTTTCAAAGGAAATTAAATCAGTATTTAGGGCTTTGTGATGTCCCGCCACAGCGAGGGCTTCTAAGGGCCATTGTGAATAATCAGGTTTAGCTTCTATCTGACTTATTGCAGCCATCACAAATAAGAAAGATACTAGCTCATGCCGGTAATTCTTCCTATAATCAACGCGTTTGTGCTCTTTAATATCACACATCATCTGCTGAAAGGATTCCAGCATTTTCCCCATGTCATGTAAAACTACTGTAAGCAGTGATCCTTTCAGGAATCTTTCTGTCTCAAACCTATATAACTGCCCCATTCTAGTTAATAAACCTCGTTTGGCCTTAATAGTTTCTTTCCACGCCTCATAAGCCATTTCTATATGTTCTTTGTAAGTCTGGCCTGGACGAGCATAATACTCCTTCGTCATAACAGAGCCACCGTTTTAGTTCCTGTATCTATTGCTTCTACAGGATTTTTAAGTTGAATGGGAATGTCTACAAAGGTATATGGAGCCCGCGCTTTTATCCTTCGTTCGGTACCTTTGAATTCAAATTCGGTAGGCAATAGGTAAATCATAGGGGCATAAATATCTTTTACTAGAGGGATTCTTTTAATATCGATATTTGTTTCAAAATTGAGTGAATGATCACCCTTTAAAACAGTTTGTTCAAAATTGCTGGACATTACTAATTGCCCTGAGCTAATAGGCCCTATCTTCCTTATTTTTAGGAGATTATCACTATTTCCAGCAGTCAATGCATAAACAGGATTCTTAATAGCTTCTCTCACATCGTTCAAAAGCAGGTCGTCTTCTGCGGCCACCAGCAAGTATAACTCCAATCCAGCTAACATTTCCCGTAGTAATACGGCAGAAATTATTCCGTCAGTTTTGATTTTCTGGTACTTCCACAAATCTTTGAACCGCGATTGGCTCCTACCTTGAACCCCGAAACGAATATTATTCTGCTGGCAAAATAACATTGCATCTTCAAAAGACTGGCCTATAGCCGCCCCCAATAACCCAACCAATGTTGTCGGGGGAGGCAGGGGCAAAGTTTGCTGAAAGGTGTGGGTTTCTGGAATCCTGAAGCCAGCTATCTCCGCAAAAGCATCAACTTCAAAGTAATACATAGTAAGCATCAACCCAATCGTTCATCTTCTGAAATGCTTCACCTATTGTAAGGCTGTCTTCCGGTAGTATTTCAAACATTTCCTTTTTTGCCCCTATAACATAATCAATGATTTCCTCCTTGTAATCAGCCAGGGTTTCGTTAATCAAGCCCACATTTACTCCCCCTCTGGCCGGGACTAGAATCTCCAGAAATATTGGGTTTTTCACCTTAAGTATGGCCGCTATTAAAAACTTGGGTGAAATATCAGATAAAAACCTTGTCTGTCTGCCTGTAGACCATAGGTTTTTAATAGCACTTAGCAAACCTTTAACCCTTTTTGCCTTTTCCGTAACAGGTAATTCTTTTTCAAAACCCTCACCACATCCGACCCGATCCAGCTCTACCAAAATAGTACTCCTGTATAGTCCAGCATGAATTTCCGTTTCAAATATATTAGGAGTTCCTCCTGCTTTAACCCCCATGTAGTTGGTTCCAAAATCTAAGTCTCCTTCGTATTTATCAAAGGAAATTAGAGGGGAAACACGTACCGGGGAAGTTCTTTTATTAGCTGTCCCTTTTTTCTCATCATCTCCCTTTTCCGTACCCATGAAGCCAAATAAGTCATCATCAATGTATTCGTCAGGCTTCTGCAAGGTCGTGGATGCCCCTTTAGCTATATTGGCCGATACACCTTCAGAAGTAGGCCAACCCATAGCTGCTAACTGGTCCCGCAAAGCCCTGCGAAGCCATTGAGATGAACCGTAAGGATATTGCTCTGCTCCTTTAGAGAATTTCTTAATGCTTACAATATTGTCAGCCTCCTTGTCCGATCCGTTCAAACTCCCAAGAGACACTGTAGTTAGATAGGTTATGGTCAAAGCTTTGGCATTCTTCATTTAAATTAACCTCCTTAAAATTCTGATTTCTAAGATTACTGCTGGCTACTACCACTTGAAGTCTTCGTTTTACCTTCATTCCTGGCAGCATTATAGCTGTTCAATGCTGCAACCATGCAGAATTGCTTAAACTCTGTAAAGTTTTTTTCGGTCAACTTGCCTTCATAAACATCCGCCGGCACTATAAAATCACTGCCTAGTTTAAACTGTAATCGGTTCAGTTGCTCCAGAAAATCTACCATCCGGCGGGTTTTCCGCAAAGCGAACAAATCCCCCTTCTTGCCATTGTCACTCTTTCCGACAGCAACCCCTATCCGCCGGCCAAGAGAAACAGCAGCGTCCTGCTCCTCTTTAAACACATCGTCCTCCTCCTTAATCAAATATTCATAAACCAAAAGCATGTCTAATAGCGGTTTAAAATAATTAATGTCACTATGAAAAACATGTTCTTCCACAAGGTCAAGGATGGTCTGCTTTTTCAATATGCGTTCCAAAACCCTGTTGCGCAGTAAAGTTTTATTTTCATTCTTTTTTTGTGAATAATCCACCAACATAGATAAAGAAGTGTTTAGCTTGTCCTTTGTTCTGCTCTCCAATTCGTTAAGTAATTTAAAGAAATAAACTGTTTCTTTAAATGGCCACATCATTTTGCAGCTAAAAGTATTCCCCTCATTTTTTGAGTGAATGACTATAAATTCTACAGGAGCCTTGTTATAGACAAGGTCATAGTATTTCATAAAATCTAATTCATGAATGTATTCATTGTCATCTTCTTCGCTCTGGGATCCCGGTTTGCGGCAAAGAACTTTGTCATAAAGGGTATAAAGAAATGCAAAAGTGGCTTCAAAGGGATGCTGGAAATATCCCCCTAGAGGGTGTTTAAAATTACGCAAGAGACTGGGGTCTTCTGTTCTAGCATCTTGCAATAGTTCAAAAGTATCCTTCATTTTTTCCAGTGAAGAGGAGTAAGGAAGAAAAGCGTAAATACTATCATCTTGATACATATAGAAGCCTGTCACTGGAACAAACTTGCCCATAAGAGAGCATTTCCAGCAAACCCGCTCCGGCTTACCCCCTTGCGAATTAAAAGAAAGCACTCCGCTGGACCCTGTAATTAGAGGAAAAACCGTTTGGTTTGCTTCCTCAAGACAAGCGGCTTCCTGTCCGCATAGGTAGCATTGCCCTTTGACAGTATTAGAAGCTACCTTGATAGTAACGTTGGGCCTAACAGCATTAGGCCCGTCAACCAAGAGCCCGGCTGTTGTAACATCTAATCCGTTTTTATCGAGGAATTCATCCATTCTTTTTTGTAAATGGCTGAACTCCTTGGGTAATATTGCGCGGTTTCGTTTTACCGTTTTGCCGTTGATTTGCACGTCCCTTTTTACTTTCGCCTTCCACTTTATAGAACTTCCAGTAGGCCTGGCAGCCTTGTTAAAAATTAACTCTGCAATGCCTACTGACTTCCGCTTAGGAAAACTTATGAATTTATCAGTTTTGCTGTCATAATAAAAATTGTAAGACATGGTATCTTCTTTTTGTTTCTTGGTGGAAAGGTTGTAAAAGTTGTTAATTAGAGTTTCGTATGTATTCTCAATCAATGTTTGGATATTATTAACTGAACCCTTGATTCTAATAGCATTTTTTTCACATGACAATTCAAACTGCTCCTGGCCCTTGGTTTGATCTTCTATGAGTTTTAAAAAACCAATTAACCCGTTATCAAGCCAAAAATGCCCGAGTTTGGGAAACTCTACCTCCACGGTGTCGTTTCTATGTGTCATAACATCACCTCCCTTAATTTGTTGGTACTTTTTCGTAAACTCCAAAATTATTAGTAATCCAGCCCCCCGGCGAGGGCTTTTTATTTTCACCCCTAACCCCCGAGGGTTTATAATTTATGGTTGTTATGGTATTTTTTTAATTCTGCTTATTTGTAGGCGTTATTTTATGGTTTCTCCTGTCGCCTACACTCTGCTTTCCAAAATTTCCTGGTGACCAGCTCCCTGATCTATACCACACCGACCCGGACAGGCTCAAATCCTTCTCTGAACCCCTGACCAACGTCTGGCTCATGAACCTGGACTCCGCTATCCAGTTTTGCTTTCCAGTTATTCTTCCTTGGGCCGCCCCGCTAAGTTCGATCCGCTGGATTTATTGCGTTCGCTGGGGGTGATGGTTCATTTTAAGGTGTTTAGTATTACCATGTGGGTTGAGATGCTGCGTAATGATAAGGTTTTGGCTGTTTTGTCAAGGTTTATTCCTGGTGAGCTTTTTGCGATGTAAGCTATTTTTATGATTTTCTAATCGCAAATCAAGCAT